>JAQICW010000675.1 GCA_027858355.1 Desulfobacula sp. | reverse complement strand
GATTTAACCTATGCTTACATTAAACAATTAAATCATATATGGGAGACTGAGGTTTTAAACAATAATCATCAACAAAAATTCAAATCAAATAAGGAGACTGGTGGCAGCGGGTACAAAGACTATGCTAACAAACAGAGTAATTATCATCCCCCAAAGTCTTTATTCGCGTAGATAGCAACAGAAAATAAACTATTTTTTTTAGGAGAACATTATGGGTGTCAATAACATAAACGGCGAAAGTGCAACCCTGGAAGCATCACAGATTAAAACTGCCACTTCCCAGGCAGTAACATCTGATAAAATTAAAAATTTACAATCAAAAGAGAATAAAAATACAGATAACAACCTGCAAAATCAATTGCTGTCTGTAAAAGAAACAGAACAAATAACTATCGATTTAAATGAATACATGACAGGCCTCCAGACCAATCTAAGATTTTCCATTTATGAGAAACTGGATCATCAGGTGGTTGTGGAAATCAAAAACAGAGAAACTGATGAGCTGATAAAACAGATTCCTTCAGAAGAATTACTGGAGTTAAGAGTAAAGATGGAAGAACTCACCGGGCTTCTTTTTGACAAGACAATTTAACTTTTCATCAGATTTTGGGAAAGAGGCGTGGAATGGAGATTGAACGATACAAGCAAAAACTTGAACTTTGTTTTATTGAATATGAGACCTTACAGGTGCAGCATATTCATACAATGAAAACTAAATCCATGCCTGACCTTGCTGCCATGACTGAAGAAAGAGATAAGGCCTTTATAAGTTTAAAACAAAATCTGGATACTTTTGTTGGTAATATAGGGACTCCTGACGGGGCAGACCCTCTTCCTGAATTGACAGAATATCAAACCAGGCTCTCATCCATAATGGAGGCGAGTGAAGAGCTTTCAAGTGCAATCCAAGAATACAAAGACGAATTAAAAATAAATCTTATAAAGATACAACAGGGTAAAACAGCTATGCGAGGTTATAAAGCGGCTAACATGCACTATTAAACTTATTAAATCCCTTCAATTTTCATCATTATTTGAGATGGCTCCTAAAACATCATACTGATGGGAATAGTCGGAATCGCACAAGGCCATTTGTATGGCTTCTTGATTTTCAAGGTTAATTACCAGGGGCCCCATGAGGTTTGCAGTGATACGTTTTCCGCATTCGTCTTCCTTGATATTTATCACCACAACTATCAACAATTTGTCTGGTTTAACCTCTTTCCAATCTCTGTCTGCGATCAAGCCCTGTAAATTCAATTGATAATCAGGTTTAAACACAACAGGATTCATGACTATAAGAGAAAGATTAGGCGCTTCAATGGATTGGAACCAACAAAATGGAGCGGCTTTTGGATCCTCAAAGAGCACAAATCGTTCAAATCCCGGAAATCCGGGTAACCCTTCAGGCATGGTCAAAATTTTTTTATCATCAATTTCAATTTCACCAAATTTTCTGGTATTAATCTTCAATCTTTTTACTCCTTTGAAAGCTTATTTTTAATAAGCTCGATTGCCTCTGAAATCTCATCAATCCCTTTGGATGCAGATGCAATATTTTCATTTTGAACCTTTTCAAAGACTTCCATCCGCAGAATAGAAATATCCTTTGGTGCTTCAATCCCTATTTTTACATTGTTGCCATCAATTTCAAGGATACTGATCACAATATCCTTGCCGATTAATATTTTTTCTTCTAATTTTCTGGAAAGAACAAGCATTGAAAAATTTATCCTGTCTAATATAGCCTATCTGAGATAATCAACAAGGCTCAACCCCAGCACCTGTGAAGTAGAACTCAACGCTGCCTGATAAGCTGTTTCTATATTTTTAAGATCCATTATTGATTTAATCATATCCGCGTCCTCTATCATGGATCGCCTTTCTATAATAGCAAAGCTGACATTGGTGGTGATTGTTTCCCGAACTTCAAGACGACTGTACTTCATGCCTGCGTCGACAATTCTTGATGTCATGTTGTCATAATTGATTTCCAGCCGTCCTATGGACCTATCAATACCATCTCTATCATTCTCTAATAAATACTGCTTTAAATCAATCAAGGTATCAAAAATACCCCATTCAACAGCTCGGCTGCTTTCCAAAGGTTTTGCAATGTCATCCTGGTCACCGTTAAATCCCAGAATTGAGCCGATACTTTCTCCGGTTCCTCCCTGGGCAAGGGGGGCATTATCACCTGTCTGCCACATAAGATGGAATTCACTGAGCATCGTACCATTCTCTTTAATGGAAAATTTTTGGGTATAATCATCCCAGGACACGGAATAATCAATTGAATTCCCTTTTTGCCATGATTCAGCCTCCAAGGCCTCTTCTACTTCCAGGGCCAGCTCAAAATGGCTTGTATAGGTCTTCTGATCAATTGAAGCTGTCAGCCTACCAGGCTCTTTATCTGGATTATCCGAAGTAATTTCCATAAAATCTATCTTGTTATTTGTTCCGTCAATGACAAGGTTAACAACTTTTTCATCGCTTTGAGCAGACGTATTCAGAGCGGTTAACACATCATCCATCGGGTAATACCCAAGCGTATCGGCCGAACCCGTTGATGAACTCCACTGAAGTGTCAATTCGTTTAAACTGGAGCCATTTTCCCCAATCGTAAACCGGCTGTCTACCGGATCATAGGAAACAGCATAATCTATACTGTTGGTGCCTGCTGCACTGGCAGTTTCCATTGCCGACTCTATTGCAGCGGCCAGCGCATCCATATCTGTATAGGTAACTGCAGCTGCACTGGTGTTGAAATTAGCCGTAAGTGTCTGAACTCCGCCTGTGGAATTTATTTCTTCAAAATTAATCGTATTATTCCCGGCTGTTCCAATGGTAAGCGCTGTGATATAGGATGCCTGTATATCAGAAACAGGGGGGGCGTAGATTAAATTCCTATCATTAAACCCAATTTCATGCCCAGTACTGGTATCATCTCGGGCCGATGCAATTTCAAACTCGATATAAGCTCCGTCCTGTGCAGGTGTCTCAAGTTTTATACTGATATCTGTGAAACCATCATCATTTAAGGCAATATCGACACCGCTTGATGTTCCTGAGAATTCAAAAGGCATTGCATAACCCGGGTTATTATTAACAAGCCATTTCTCATCCGCCTGATTCCATGTCAGCCTCAAGGGTTCAGGACCGTATTCTCCTGTTTTTGTATCAATGGTTAATGCACTTTTATTGAGAATACTTATATCTATGTCTTCAGATTGAATACTGTCTGAGGCCAAAATATCATGGATATATGCCTCTGTCCCGGTTTCCCACATAAACTCTGTTCTGATATATCCATTGTATGTACCATCTTCCTGTATAAGATATGTCTGTGATTCATCATCATAGCCAACAACATAAGTAATTCCATATCCCTGTTGTGCAGAAACGTCATTCAAGGCATTTCTTACGGCGGTTTCAATCTCTGGTTTTGTATACAAGCCATCCGGCATAACTGCATGGAGAATCTTCTCAGAAGCCTCTCCATGGCCATTGTCCTCTTTAAAGGTAATGGTATTATTTGTTGAATTTATATGAACCTCTGTATCCCAGAATGTATTGCTTCCAGTCCTGCCAACTTCAACTCCCAGGCTCTCATCCGTACGAATTTCAAAGGGGACCTCATTGCCTTTGTAGATTACCTGCCCGGAAGCTGTATCATATTCCAGGGGTATTATATCCGTATCAGTACCACTGAAAATATAATTGCCATTAATCTGTGTATTTCCCAGGGTAACTATCTGCTGGATTACACTTTCAACCCTTTCAATTGAATCTTTACGTTCATCTTCAGTGGTGGAATCATTGGCAAGGCGGATCATATCTGTTTTTACCTCCAGCATTAAATCATTAACACTGTCAAGGGCAATTTCAACACTTCGAATCCATGATTTTCCCAAGGCTACGTTCTGGCTTATCTGATCAAGACTGCCCAGGGTATTGTCCAGGGAAAGGACCTGACTTAATCCCAGGGGATCATCGGAAATTTCGTTTATCCGCTTCTGGGTGCTGGCAACCTCATTGGCCTGTTCCAGGTCACTGGTAAGTGTTCCAAGCCTGTAGGTTGAATTGACATATGTGGAAATATTGGGAACCCGCATTTTATTTCCTCCTGCTATCGCATGGATATAAGAGTATTCAGCATCTCGTCAGATACTGTCAAAAGTTTGGCAGCCGCAGAATAAGCATGTTGATACTGCATCAACTTTATCATTTCCTCGTCAAGGGATACTGCTGAAATTGAATTTCTCTGCTCAGTTATATTATTCACCATTATATCGGCAAATCCCTTTGAATTTTTAATACTTTGTGATTGTATCCCCAAAGAACTGATCATCCGGGTATAATAATCATCAAGTGTAGAATTTGCGGCGCTGGATTGGGCTTCAACTCCCCTTTTGTAAGTCCACAATATCATTTCCATATCATGGTATTGGATATCTGCCATGGCCAGGGCATTGGTATTATCACCCTGGCTTATTAACCCGGTCTCGCTGTCCAGGGAGGCCGCTGCAATAAGCCTTGTATCATTTAATTCTTCATTAACTTCCATTGTCATGGAATCATACCCGTTAAAAAAAGTATTGATACCTGCTGCTGCAACAAGGCCTGCGGATGTAGATAAGTCATCTGAAAATGCAAAACCAATATCCTGGGCATTTCTAGGATTGAAATCAAATTCAACATACCCGTTGCCGCTTACTTTTTCTTGAAAATCAATCTGGATATCTGCCAGGCCATCACCTGAAAAATCCACGCCAAACCCATTATCATCTCCACCCAGGGGAATTATTTGCAGGGCACTGCCTGTGGGATCATTTAAAACCCCCCATACACCGGTTGAAGAATGTTCGAACCGAAGATCGGCTGCTTTAAAATCAATGGCGCTCCAGTCAGTCATTGAAATTGAAATATTCTCTTCGTCAAAACCATTCGTGCCTGAATATTGAATATTCTCCATTACATAGTATGTCTCTGATGCCTCAAACTTCAACCGGTTGTCTATGGTGGTCGAAGCTTTCATTCCCGGAGCTACCCGGTTAAATTGTTCTGCAAAGGAATCAATTGTCCAATGCCAGTCAGATAATTTTTCTCCAGTTGGCTGCCCGTCACTGTTCAGGGAAACAGGGACACCTGTGTCACCTGTGGTGATTGTAAAAACATCACCTGAAAATACTGTGCCATCATAAAACTTCAAATTCATACCATCCACAACCACCTCTACAGGAGCCCCTGGGGTATATGGAGGGTTATTCCCTTCAATGGTAAAGGTCCCGGCTCCTACACTGTTACTCCACTCAATAACAAGGGGTTCTTCATCGCTACCAGGCAGATGCCCTACTTTGCCCCCTGAAACCACGGTGAACTGGTAAATATCATTTATACTGTTTGCACGGCCTGTTATTCTAAAATCCAAAGGATCTGGGCTTCCTGATGTATCTGTATTAATGGTCAAAGTATTTCCGGCCACAAGACTGCCCTTTGAAATATCAAATGTCATGGTTTGAAAACCATCTTCCACAATGGCAACACTGCCCTCATCCTCAACATGAATCAGCCCGGTTGCACCTGTTCTGGCCCCGTCCTCGTCAAGCCGCTCCCACATTATTATACCCTCATCATCGTATAGAGAAGAGGTTGAAGAGCTTCTATAGGTTTTGGCAGGATCAGCATCAAGGATATCATTTTCAGACTGATTTATTCCTGTGCCAGTTCCTGTTCTAACCTGTAAAGTGGCATATGTGTCATTATTCCCATATGTATCAGAAAAATTTTCAATCACAATTGGATCATCCGAAGCAGCATCCTTGATAATTGATACAGAACTGCCGGTCCGGATTACCTGATAGCTGGAGCCCAGCGCAGCGTCAATCTCAGATTCAAACAACCTGGCAAGCTCTAGGTCTGAGGTATCAACACCTGCTGTGGTTAAAAATGAAATATCAGTACCATCCAGGCGAAAGGATATGGTTTCATTGGCAGCAATGGAATCTGTAAATCCTGAAAATCCGCCGTCCCCTCCCAGAGTCAGAATAGAACTTCCCACTTTTGCATAGCTGCTGTCAAAAAGGCCACCAGACCCTGCCCCTGAAACGGTTGTACGTATTGCCATGCCCGGATCAAGCATGATAGTAACCGTTCCTGTAATTACCCCGGTTTTATTTACTGCACCTGCCGTGGATTCATTTATAGTGACCTGGGTTCCCTGACCGGAGAAAATGAGATCATCACCAGAACTGGTTGTTGCATTATATCTTGCTGTATCATTGGCTGCAGCTGTAAAATCCAGGATCGAATCTGTATTGCCTGCATCGGCTGTTGTGCCTCCAAGTTCAGCAAGGGTAATACTTGCATTGTTTCCTGTATCATCTCCGGCATCCCTTACTCTTATATCGGATCCGTCAATTGTCCTTATGAAGACAGAATTGGTGGAAAGATCATTTTCTATGGTGAATGGTTCTCCGGCAAGGGAAGATGTCAATGCATCATAAAAGGTCAGGGCCATTTGTGCCTGATCCGAGGTATCAACATCTGTAAGATCAATGGAAACCGAAGTTGTACCTGCAGCAGATGTCCCGGCCATGGAATCAATGGTAAAGGTGATTGTATCTGCTGCATCAAAATTTGAAAAATCATTAAAGGACACACCTGCATTGTCCAGAACTTCAAAATCCTGGACACCCAGCGTTTTCCCGGAACTGCTTGTAATCGTAAGCCCATTGGCAAAAAGGTCATTATCCTCATTTATATTATTGACAGCCTCGGCAACCGCCAAAAGTGCATCCTCAAACTGCTCCTGAACTGATCCTGCTGATGAATCTCTGATAAAAGCATGATCCTGGATAATACCATCCACATAAAAAGAGAATTGAATCTCGTCGCCATCCTGGGCATTAGCGATACCAGTTGTATCGAATGTGACAGAGTTTTCAGATGCATAGGCAGTCACACCGCCGATCTCATTCAATGCCTCCACCAGGGATGCTGCTGAACGTTTTGCATCTCCCCCCACATCTTTTACTTCAATGACACCTGTGCCAGCTGGTCCGCTATAAACACTTATGGTCTGTTCTGCAATGGCGCTGTCAAGGGTCATGCTCACTGTAGTGGCAGCCCCGGAAGTTAAAATCAGACCATGGACCTGGGCAAGACCATCCCCGTCTGTTTCAGTGATCTCTTTATCTCCTAAAACAGCCTCATCAACAACTGTGAGTTTATATATGGATTGAACCGCACCGGGTGACATTCCCTGCCAGTTTGAAATACCTGCCTGTGATATGCTCATGTCCATATTTATACTGGTGTATTGTGTATCAACTGTGGTTTTATCCTCCACCCACATTGTAAAATCTTTTGAATTATCTATCTTGTCTCCAAATTCATAACTGGTAAGCCATCCACTGTCATCGGTGGCATAATTACCGGTTACAGGTTCTGAAAAATATTCCAATCCTGCGCCCTGGGAATGTTGATAATTAATGGCCCAGATCATCTCCCTGGACAACTCATCTATTTCTGCACGGTATTTAGGAATTACCTCATCTCTCATTTCAAGCAGACCGCCAATACTACCTCCCTGGACTTTGTCAGAAATAATCGTATCGCCGCTGGAAGAACTTTCCCATACAACCTCTTTATTGGTCATTCCCAGGGTATATGTATCTACTCCTGAGATAATAGTAAAATTATTTGCAGCATTTACAGTGACTGAACCATCAGATTGTTCATAGGTTGAGATATCAATCAGATCACCCAGATCATCTAACAATTTGTTTCTCTGGTCCCTCAAATCATTTGCTGTCCTGCCAATCTCAGAACCCACTATTTGCTGGTTCAATTCTGCAATCTGTGATGTAAGTGCATTGACACTAATTATTGCGGCATTAATATCCAGGGTAATATCCAGGGACAAAGCATCCATATCCAAAACTGCTGTTTCAAATCCGGAGGCGACTTTCTTGCCATTTTCCAGAACAGCCACCCTTTCCGAGGAGCCTTCAGGATTATTTGAAAGATCATGCCAGGAATTCCAGAATTCTGTCAGTACGTTGGTGATACTTGTTTCGGAACTTACATCAAAAAAACCTTCAAGAATCCTCATATAGGATTCCTGTTCCTCAAAAGAGGCTTGTGTTGATAATTCAGAGGTGAGGCGTTGCTCAAGGAGCTTGTCCACACTCTGCCGGATCTGATACATATCAACACCGGTTCCAAAAAGGAATCCGCCATAGGCTGCTGGTGTATTATTTTTATGTTCTGCATCCTGGACACTATAATCTGGATTGTTCACATTGGCGATATTCTGCCCTGTTATATTCAATCCATACTGCTGGGCGGAAATTGCAGTCTTAGCGATACTGAGAGTAGAGGATATACCAGACATAAATTACACCTCTGCGTCAAAAAGACTAGTTTTTTCTTTATTGGCTAAAAGGCTGCCTGAATTGTTGTACTCTTTCTTGTGTACATTATTTACAGCCATTGAAAAAATATCATCGATCACGACCAGAGATTCACGAATATATTTTTTATTTGCAGAGGCCAAAACAGATACAGTTTTTCTACAGGTTTCCAGGGCAAGTTTCATGTTGCTGAGTTTTGATTTAATCTTCCTGGAAACAGGCATTTTTTTTATAAAATCAGACAATACAAATGATCTGCTGTCCATACTTAATTCAGCAGCTCTTTTTTCAAGGAGGTTGGCTGTTTCTTGCCCTAGTCTTTCTAATTTTAGAACAATCTGCTTTTTCAGAGCAATTATTTTCCAAAGGGAATCAACATCCATATCAACAATATAAATCTTCTCTTTTTCAAGCACACTTTGAAGTTCCTTGTACAAAGAAAGCTTTTCTTCAAGAATATCCTTCACTTCACGGGCAAATTTTTCCATGTTGACTCTCCTATACCCATTATCGGTGCCTGCATGGGTAAGCTGAATAATAAAACATTTTCCAGAGGGAATAATTTTCCATATTATAAATCATTTTTCCCTTTAAACATCTTAAACAGCAACATTTATGCCATGAAACTATTTTTGGAAAGCAATAATCAATAAAAGTTTGTGGGGATATGAGATGGGGCGGGTTTTATAGAGAGTCTTTTAATTGCTGGTACAAAAAGTCTTTTATTCCAATGGAAGTTCTTCCTTTTGACAATTCATCGGCAAGGTGCTGATCATACATTGATTTATAAATATCCATTCCATTGGAGTCCTTGAATAAAGCATCCCCTGGTAATGTTTTTTTCATTGATTTAATCATGGTGTTCAAAAATATAGCTTCAAACCCCTGGCAGGCTTCATTTAATTCTTTTTCTTTACCTTGGTCAGACACTTTTTTTTTCAAACTATCAAGATTGGCATTTGCAAGATTCTGGTTGACAAGATCTATATTCATAAACTCTCTCTTATTAATATTAAATAATAACAAGTTCTGCCTGGAGCGCTCCGGCAGCTTTAATGCTTTGTAAAATACTGATCAGATCCCGAGGCTTTACTCCCAGGGAATTCAATCCCCTGACAAGTTCCCCTATGGTAGATGTTCCGGGAAGGTTCATGACGCTTTTTTTTTTTTC
>JAQICW010000619.1 GCA_027858355.1 Desulfobacula sp. | reverse complement strand
GAAAGAAAAAAAAAGAAAGGATATCTCTTCTTCCACCCATGTTCCAAGAAAGGTTTCATTGTTTTGAATCACCCCATCCACAAAGGGAACACCGTCAAAATAATAAATATAAAGCATATTATAGGGATTGATCATTTTCTATTCTTTTTCTATTCTTTGTTTTTTGATTACCGGAAAAATGATCCGACCTGACAAATTAAATTTGACAATCGTTTCATAATGAAAAATAATCGTTTTTAATTAAACCATAAAAAAAAGTCAATATCCATGAAATTTAAAAAAGTCATTGCCCAATTTTATGCAGACAATGTGAGTCGTGCCGAAGAACTGATCTGCGATATTTTCTTTTCCCTTAATCTTACAGGGGTTGTGTGTGATGTCCCCCTTGAAGAGCCTGATGAAGGCTTTGGTACTAACACACTGCCAAAGCCTGAGATATGCTCAATTACCGGTTATTTGCCCTTGATTGATTCCTCTGACATCAAATTTAAAGAAATAAAAGAAAAAGCTTTAAAACTGGCCGATCTGGATATTAAAATTGATATCCAAACTGAAATTGTTGATGAAAAAGACTGGGCTGAAGCCTGGAAAACATATTTTGAAGTCACCCCGATTACAGACAGAATCACGATAAAACCTGCATGGAAAGACCATGATGCAAGGGAGGATGAAATCGTTATTTATCTTGATCCAGGCATGGCCTTTGGCACAGGAACACACCCGACTACTGCCATGTGCATTAAATTGATTGAAACCTATCTTGTGCCGGGATCAAAATTTCTGGATATTGGAACGGGTTCCGGGATTCTGATGATTGTAGCAGCCAAACTCGGTGCAGAACGTATGATGGGTATTGATACTGATGAGGTGGCCATAGAAGTGGCCCGGCAGAATATTGCAAAAAACAAAATCAATCCCGGCTTGTATGATCTATCCTGTACAAGTCTGGATAAAACGGACACAGCGCCTTATCATTTTATTGTAGCCAATATTATTGCCCAGGTCATTGTCGCCATCCTTCCGGAAATATCAATAAGAATGACACAGGATGCCACAATAGTTCTATCAGGCATTATCAAGGCTCGGCAAAGCGACGTACTTGAAGCACTTGAGGCCCACCATCTTTGTGTCATACATGAAGAATACGTAAATGAATGGGTCACACTTGCTGTTAAAAAGAAACCTTAAGCCCAAAGCCTGGTATTTATTGGGTGATAAGTTGAATAAGGTAAGCTAACCATGTTATACCAAAAGAATAGCCTTGCACACTTATAGATTGCACAGGAACTTCAAAGCAATATACAACCATGAGAAAATAAGGTAAAGCCAGGTCTTAATGAACTTTCTGCCGGAATTCATATTTTCAAAGGACAATCATGATGCAATTATCTCCATCACGGGCAGGCTTGATGCAAAAGGAGCATCAAGCCTTTGGCAGGCGATCACCCAAAAAATTTCTAATACTGACTTGCCAAACCTGACCCTTGATCTTGAACGAGTGAATTATCTGGATACGGCAGGGGCCACCTTTATTTACCATATAGAAAAGCTTGCCAGAACCCGGGGAGTTAAAGCGTTTTTTATTGTCAATCTTAAACAGGAGTTTTCACCCCTTATTGAACTTGCAAAGAGTATAAAACAAAAAGACTTTTCAGATCAGACACCCAAAAAACTTTCCTTTGTTGAAAATAAAGGGAAAAACCTTTCAGACACTTTTTCGGAAACAAAAGAATTTATCACCTACATAGGAGAGATCACCTGGGCCCTGATTCAAAGCCTTAAACATCCAAAAAAAATTCGATGGGCAGACACCTTCCTGGTTGCCGAACGTGCCGGAGTAGATGCGCTTCCCATCGTTGCCTTGATCAGCTTTATTGTCGGCCTTGTCATGGCCTTTCAGGCGGCCATACCCATGCGCATGTTCGGGGCGGAACTCTATGTGGCCAATCTCATCGGGATCGCCATGGTAAGAGAACTTGGACCCCTTATGACAGCCATTGTCCTGGCTGGAAGATCTTCATCTGCCTTTGCCGCTGAAATCGGAACCATGAGGATCAACGAAGAGATCGATGCATTAACGGTGATGGGACTCGATCCGATTCGGTTCCTGATTGTCCCGAGAATCATTGCGTTAACGATTATTACCCCTTTATTAACCATATTTTCAAACCTTGTGGGAATACTGGGAGGCGCCCTTGTGATTACATCCCTGGGATATCCCATTATCTCCTATTACAACCAGATTGCATCCTTTGTGGAATGGAACGATTTTGCAGGAGGCCTTGTAAAATGCTTTGTTTTCGGAATTCTGATTGCAACATCCGGCTGTATCCGGGGATACCAGACCCAAAGCGGACCTTCTGCCGTGGGAGTCTCAACCACCCGTGCCGTTGTAACGGGCATTGTATTGATTGCCGTTTTTGACGGGATTTTTTCAATTATGTATTATTATCTTGGCATATGAAACCAATGGAAACCATCATAAAAATAGAAAACCTCTATGCCGGGTATAACAACATACCGATTATTGAAAATATCAATTTTAAGGTATTTAAAGGCGAAGTCTTTGTAATTATCGGCGGGTCAGGGTGCGGGAAAAGCACGCTGCTAAAAAATATGATCGGACTTTTACCTCCTATTTCAGGCAATGTGATGATTCTGGGAGAAAACCTGTCCCAGGCCATTGGAAAAGAAAAAAATCTTATCCTGCAAAAAATAGGGGTTGCTTTCCAGAGCGGGGCATTGTTCGGCTCCATGACGGTGATGGAGAATGTTAAACTTGTCTTAAAAGAATTTACAAACCTTCCGGACTCGGTCATGGATGACATTGTATGGTTGAAACTTAAACTGGTGGGACTTGAAAAAGCCGTCTTTCTCATGCCCGGAGAATTGTCCGGCGGAATGAAAAAAAGGGCTGCCCTGGCCCGTGCCATGGCACTTGATCCATCCATTATTTTTCTGGATGAACCCTCTGCAGGGCTGGACCCCATTACTTCAGCAGGACTTGATCATCTGGTGATGGAGCTTGCTTCTTCACTTGGCATCACATTTGTGATTGTCACCCATGAACTGGCTAGCATTGACGCTATATCCGACAGGATCATCATGCTTGAAAAGAATGCAAAAACAATCATTGCAACGGGAACACCGGAACAATTGAAAAATGACCCAAAAAGCAAATTTCTTTAAGCTCGGCCTGTTTGTCATTATTGCATTTGGACTTGGGGCGACATTTTTAATCATTTTCGGGGCAGGACAATTTTTCAAAAAGGAACTGCTTGCTGAAACATGTTTTAATGAATCTGTACAAGGATTAAGTATCGGATCTGAGGTCAAATATAAAGGGATAAAAATCGGATCTGTCAAATCCATGACCAGTGCTGCCCAGGTCTATCAGACAAAGTCAGATTATGTGCTGGTCATCATATCTCTTGAAAACGACAT
>JAQICW010000384.1 GCA_027858355.1 Desulfobacula sp. | reverse complement strand
GCCTTTACAGGCTTCAGAAATGTTGATAGGGAATAGTCAGATATGCACCCTATTTTAAAGATATGCGATTAATTATCAATATTTAGAGTGATATGCGGACAACCGCTTAATTCCTTGTTATATGTGACACTAACCAAATTGAATTAAATTAAAACTCTAAAGGTAAAGAATGAATTTAAAAGTATGGGGGCCAATTCTTTTTGCAACAATGCTGTTTATTGTTGGTGCCGCTATCAAGATAATCGCCTTTAAAAGCGATAATGTTTTTTTTGAAATGCCACCTGATTTTGCCTTATGGGCAGTTGGAATCATGTTTTCATTGGCAGTTTCAGAACAAACACAGTTCGGGGGGAGGACGTACTATGATATTTCAAAAAATAAATCGGGTACTGGAATTTTAGTTGATTACAAAATATCTCTTCCCGATGAACTTTCATTTAGCCCTAAGTATATCTATTTCTTTGTTTATTCAATGATGATTTGGATTTTAACTATACTACTAAGTGGTGAGGCTTCAGCCCTTAATTCCATCGCAAATTATAGTATTTACAAAATTACTGCTATCAATTTAGTTAGCCTTGCTCTTGCAGGAACATCGATAGGAGTTTCAATTCGTTCTCTATTAGAGGTTTCATCATGACAGGTTTTCAAATTTTTCTTGGTATAATTATTCTTTTGGGAGGCAGTCGGATCGGATACTTACTAGTGGATCGTTTTTTTATGCGAGGTACTTATTCGATTCAGAATTCAAAAGACTTACTTAAAAGTGGCAAAATTGAAGAGTGGAACTCACTTAGAGATCTAAATCCTGATTGGTCTCCCGACTTGACCTCTTTTAATTTCTCTAATATGAACTTAACAGGTATAAATCTTCGAAATGCTAAACTCAATAAAGCTTCTTTTACAGGAGCTATTCTAGATTATTCAGATTTCAGCAATGCTTCTCTCAACGAGGCAACTTTTGAAAATGCTTCATTGAAACGTGTTATATTAAATAATGCAAATATGGAAGGAGCAGTCTTTAAAAATTCCATTTTGGAAAATATGTCTTTTAAAGGTGCAAACTTTGAATCTTCAAACATAACCGTTGAGGAAGCACAGAAATATGGTGGAAATCCATTAAGTATAACGGAAGAAATTATTCCTCTTATAAAAAAACAACCTGGTATAATTTCTAATTTAAATCATATCGAATTTGAGGAATTGATCACAATTCTCTTAAACCAACTTGGATTTGAGGCTGAACGTACTTCACGACCTGGACCAAAGGATAAAGGTTACGACATATTAGCACTTCGAAAAGATCCAATAGGTGATGAGCTATATATTATTGAATGTAAGAGCTATCAATCTACACGTCCAGTAGGCGTTGCTCCATTACTAACCCTATACTCCCTAAAATTAGATGAGAAAGCTGATAGAGCTATGCTAGTCACAAATAGTTATTTCTCAACAAAAGCAAGACAATTTGCACAGCGCCATAAAGAGCTTGAATTGATTGACCATGATCGCCTTTTAGAATGGGTTCATAAATTGTGAAAAATGAATCATATAACAATTGTATACACTGGAAAACAAGCAGCGCGGTTTTTCAAATAATCTTCATTGGTTATTTTAGCTACTCACTGTGTGCCATGATAGTCGGTGATTCCGCTTGTTTCCAGTTATACAGGCCGTTATGAAGGGAAAAAATGTCAGGAGACAATCACCTACAAAGCATAATACAAAAGTACGCTGTTAATGTAGCCGGGGCGGAAGCTGCAGGGAACTCAATTTACCCTTTGATTCAGCGTTGGGGAAATAAATACCTCCTAAAAGCCGAATTCTCAGGCTCCATAGCAAAAGGGACTGGTGTGAATATTGGTACAGATGCAGATATCTTTTTGTCGGTATCTTCTAACACACCGGGTACATTGTCAGACTTATACGAAACCTTGTATAATGCTGTTACCCAATCTGGCTATGTCGCAAGAAAGCAAAATGTATCAATTGGTACGACCGTGAATGGATTTAAAATAGATTTAGTTCCAGGGCACAGACAATCGCAATATGGTAATGATCATAGTCTCTATAAAAGTAAGACTGGTAGTTGGACACAAACTAATATTCACACCCACATTAATCATGTAAAAAATTGTAATCGTATCAACGAAATTAAGTTGTCCAAAATCTGGAGGCAGCTGCATAACTTGGATTTCCCATCGTTTTATTTAGAAATGACGGTTATTGATGCTTTAAAGTATTCTTCGGGTGGAGATCTTTCAAATAATTTTTTAAAAGTTCTCGAGTTTTTTAGGGATAATCTGTTCTCTGCAAGATATGTTGATCCTGCGAACACGAACAACATTATATCAGACGATTTGAACACTGCACAGAAGCAAGCTATTTCTAATCAAGCCAGGCTGTCTCGAAGTCAACAAAAATGGGGAGGCATAGTTTGGTGAAATGAATAAAGCAAAAACTAATTCAACTATTGATGGTAAATCTTTTTTACGATCAGCTTTTGCAGCAGAACAAGAGGTTTTAAAAGTACAATTGTCCCTTTCCTCTAAATCTATTACTCATGATGGGGTGATGGGGGATGTAAATGAACTACATTTCATTAAAGTGTTAAGGAAATATCTGCCAAATCGATATGCCGTTGATTCTGCAATTGTAATAGATTCTAACGGTGCTACCAGTGACCAAATCGATATTGTAATATATGATCCACAATACACCCCACCCTTACTTGATCAGCACAATCATCGTTTCATCCCTGCAGAAGCTGTTTATGCTGTTTTTGAAGTTAAACCAACAGTTAATAAAAACTACCTTGAATATGCAGGTGAAAAAGCAGAGTCTGTTAGAGTACTTGAAAGGACAAGTGTACCGATAACTCATATAGCTGGTAAGCCTACCGCTAAAGAGCTTTTTCATATAATTTCTGGAATTATTGCAACCAATGTTGATTGGAGTGAAGGGTTTTCAAGCTGTTCCTTTTTGGGAAATCATGATAATTTAACTGAAACGAAAATTATAGATTGTGGTTTGGCAGTATCAGGTGGCTGTTTCGACTTGTTTGATGGTGACTTAAAAATTGGACCTACGAGCAACTCTCTATCGTATTTTATCTTTCGATTATTGCAAAAACTTAATAGCCTTGGAACAGCCCCCGCAGTTGACTGGAACAAATATGCTTTAGTGGTGACCGGCAACGATGTTGAATGATAAAATGAAAAATTGGCAGAAATATCAAGAGGATGCTGCAAAATTCTTTCGAAATCTTGGGCTGAGCTCGAAAGTCGAAGCAATAGTTGATGGTGTACGTGGCAAACACCGTATTGATGTTTATGTTCAGGGAAATCTACATGGCATCAAGTTTAAATGGATCATCGAGTGTAAAGCGTGGCAAACAAACATACCGAAAGATAAAGTATTGACACTTGCAGAGATCGTTGAAGATATAGGTGCGGATCGTGGCTTCTTGTTATCGGAAACTGGTTTTCAATCAGGGGCAATTCTACAGGCCAACAAGCGCAATATTACTCTTACATCTCTTCAAGATTTGCGTGAATCCATGAACTCTGACATCACAGATCAAATCTTGTCACGTCTAAGTTGGAGAGCAGATCGAGCAAAGGCAGTGTTTCGCAGTCGTTTTTACGATGGTGGTAAGTACCTTACTGACTTCCTCATCTCACCACATTGGTTTTATCTTGACTATCTGTCCGTTGTCTTTGAAGAAGTTGCTAAAGAACGTTATCCAATAGTGTATAAGTTTGACTCTGGCCCATCAAAAATTGAATTGGTAGCTCATTCAATTGAAGAACTGATTTCTGGAGTAGATGATCTAATAACAACTGCAGAGAGAGAACTCGAAACTGATTATGGATAGGGGACGGATATAGCTATCACACTGAAAATATAAGGGAATGATCTGGAAAACAGCATCAAAACACCCTTGCATAGTACTTTTTATGGTCAAAATGGACCTTTTAAGAAATTTATTTCAACAATCAACATGCACCGGTTGCGACAAGAAGTCGCTTTTAATAATGTTGGGCTTGACCCAACCTGCTGTATTACCAGCAGTTTTCTATTCCGGCATGCATTACCAGTAATGGTTTTGTGTGAA
>JAQICW010000606.1 GCA_027858355.1 Desulfobacula sp. | reverse complement strand
TCATGTACAGTAGTACACTCCGGTTTCAAGATTTTTTGCGCCTTGTATATGGGCAACTTTGTGAGCATTGCTCCTCTACGAGCCGCCCAAACACGGGGTTTTCGGTCAGGCACTATTTAGTGCCCGGGTCTCTTTTTTGATGACCTGCAATTGTGGATTAATTGTTGATTCGGATGGAGTACAAAAAAAAATATCAGGTTTGTTGACATTCTACCACTCTGTAGTATTTTTACTTGTATATTTAATAACGAGTTCAACCCAGTGGATATTTGATTAAGGAGACTATTTATGTGGGATTATACAGATCAAGTTAAAGACCATTTTTTAAACCCCCGGAATGTAGGTGAACTGGAAGGAGCCAATGCCATTGGTGAAACAGGTTCCTTAAATTGCGGTGATGCATTGAGACTATATTTAAAAGTCAATAAGAATGAAAGAATTATGGATGCATCCTTTATGACATTTGGATGTGCAAGCGCTGTAGCATCTTCGTCAGCTTTGACTGAGATCATTAAGGGAATGACCCTTGATGAGGCTGCAAAAATAACCAATGATGATATTTCAGATTATCTGGGCGGGCTGCCAAGAGAAAAAATGCATTGTTCCGTCATGGGGCAGTCTGCTTTGAAAAAAGCCATTGCCAACTTTCGAGGTGTCCAGATTTTGTCAAAACCAGGTCAAATTGTTTGTGAATGCTTTGACGTTACTGATCTTGAGATCATTGATGCGGTAAAAGCAAACGGCTTGGAAACCACGGATGATGTGACAAACTATTTGAAAGCCGGCGGCGGATGCGGCCAGTGCCTGGACAGGATTGAAGAGGTGATTGAATCTGTTAAAGCTAAAGGATAATTTTAAAAAAATGAAAATAGTATATACGGACAACAATGCAACAACAAAAGTTGCAGATGAAGTCATAGAAGAAATGCTTCCTTATTTTGGTGAATTATATGGCAACCCATCTTCCATGCATACCTTTGGAGATCAGGTGGGCAAAAAGGTAAAAGAGGCAAGACAGCGTGTGGCTGATTTCATCAATGCTGATCCAGATGAAATTGTTTTCACAAGCTGTGGAACAGAGAGTGATAATGCAGCCATTAATGCAGCCCTTAATGCCTTTCCTGACAAAAAACATATTATTACTTCCAATGTGGAGCACCCTGCCATTAATAAGCTTTATCAGCATCTTAAAAAGACAAAGGGGTATGAGGTCACATTTATTCCAGTGGATAAAAAAGGACTTTTAGACCTGGACCTATTGTATAAAAGCATGTCTGATAACACTGCCATTGTTTCATTAATGTGGGCAAACAATGAAACAGGGGTCTTGTTCCCCATTGAAGAAATTGCAAAAAAAGCCAATGAAAAAGGAATTCTTTTCCATACTGATGCGGTTCAGGCAATGGGTAAAATTCCCATTGATGTCAAAAAGACAAATGTAGACATGTTATCTTTTTCCGGACATAAAATTCATGCCCCCAAAGGGATTGGTGTTCTTTATGTGAAAAAGGGATTCAAATTTTCACCCTTTCTCATTGGCGGACACCAGGAAAAAGGGCGACGTGGCGGCACGGAAAACACTGTATCCATTATCGGGCTTGGAAAGGCCTGCGAGCTTGCCAGAAAAAATCTGCCCATTATGAATACCAGGGTCAGGGAACTTAGGGATTATCTTCAGACTCAGCTTCTGGAGAAAATTCCCGGTTCATCCGTTAATGGAGATCTTGAGCAAAGACTTTCAAATACATTATATATTGGGTTTGATGCTGTTGAAGGTGAATCCATCCTTCTTATGCTGGATCGTGAGGGAATCTGTGCATCTTCAGGATCTGCCTGTACATCAGGATCTTTAGACCCTTCCCATGTGCTCATGGCAATGAAAGTACCCTTTAAGTCGGCCCATGGTTCCATTCGATTCTCTTTATCCCATTATAATACAAAGGAAGAGATGGATATAATAATCACCACACTTGTCCCTGTGATTCAAAAACTTAGAGATATGTCGCCCTTCTGGAAGGACGGAAAAATGGTATGATAAATCAGGATGGAGGGAGTCAAGCCCTTGCCGATGATATCAAGGCAAGTACTGGGATTAATTTTAATTCCTGTCTGCATTGCAAAACCTGTGCAAATGGCTGCCCTTTTTTAGAGGGCATGGATTATGCTCCCAACGCTGTTATCCGCCTTATTCAGTTTGGAATGGAAGAGGAGGCCTTAAAATGCTCCACCATATGGGTTTGTGTGGGATGCAATACCTGTAGCAGTTGTTGTCCCATGGCAATAGACATACCGGCCGTAATGGATAGCCTTCGTCACAAGGCCATTGAGAAAAGGGTTAAAATAGCAGAACCTGATATTATGAATTTTCATACCGAAGTATTGAACACTGTAAAAAAATACGGCAGGACCCATAAGCTTGAGATCATGATGCGGTATAAGTTCAAGAAAATGGATCTTCTCAGCGATATGGGGATTGGTCTTAAAATGCTAAAAAAACGAAAGTTGGATTTAACACCGTCAAAAATTCAGGATAAAAAAGCCATTGAAAAAATCTTCAGGAAAAATTGAAAACAGTCGCCAATTCGGAAGATTAAAATTTTCTTTCTTTCCTGGATGTTCTTTAAAAGCATCAGGGCATGAAAACACCATGTCCCTGTTGAAATTTTGCGATCGCGTGAATATTGATCTTATAGAACTTGAAGACTGGAACTGCTGTGGATCGTCATCTGCCCACAGCGTTGACCGTGAGGTGGCAAAAAATCTTCCCATGCGAAATATTTCTCTGGCCCCAAAAGGAATCCCATTAATGATCGCCTGCCCAAGCTGCCTGATCCGAATAAAATCCATGTATTTGAAAATTAAAAAAGACAAGAATCTTCGAAAGCAATAAGAAAATCTATGGGAAAAATTCTTTGATGATGAACTCGAGATTATTCATTTTTTTGAGATTTTTAATAGGATTAATCTGGAAGATTATAATGACCATCCCAAAGAAAAATTAAAAAAACTCAAGGTTGCTCCCTATTATGGC
>JAQICW010000568.1 GCA_027858355.1 Desulfobacula sp. | reverse complement strand
TTGGGGGGGCTTTAGAATCAAAAGAATTTATCCTGAATCACACAACATAATCAAACTGGCGACATAACTTGCATGATTGGCATCAATTTTAACCCAAATTTCCGGTAAAGTATTCTTTTGGTATATTTTAGAATTCAGGCCATCTGAGAATCAGAACTTAGTCATCAACCTCTTTAATGAATCTTCTTCAAGGTCAGGAAAAGATATTTTTAGCTGCAATAAACTGGTTTAAGCTATATCTAATCTGGTACGACCAGCCAAAAAACTGAATAGCTATTAAATTAAATCCTGAAAATTAATTTGCCAGAGAAAATATCAGAATTGTTTTAAAAGAAAGCCTTATTTTCCTAAAAAAACTATTTGACAACGATGGATTGATGTGGTTTTATGTATCAGGTCAGACCAGATGGTAATCAACATAGATTGATTGTCTTGACTATGATCTAAGGTAATTTTTCAGTAAAAAAACAAAGCTGGGAAAAAAATCAATATTTGGTTATGGAGGATAAATGGCAAAGTTTTTAGAATATCAGGGTAAAGAATTTTTTAAACAGTCCAAAATACCTATTCCTGAAGGCATGGTGGCTAACACCCCTGAAGAAGCAAAGGCTGCAGCGTTGAAGCTGGGAAGACCTGTTGTGGTCAAGGCCCAGGTATTTGCCGGAGGCAGGGGAAAAGCCGGTGGGGTCAAGTTTGCTGACACACCGGAACAGGCCCAAAGCCTGGCCCGGGAAATTTTAGGAATGGATATCAAGGGGCTAGAAGTTAAACAGGTTCTGGTTGAGGAACAACTGGACATTGTCCAGGAGTTTTATGCCGGGATTATTATTAATTCCGCCCAGGAGATTCGGGGGCCGGTACTGATGTTCAGCCCTGAAGGGGGCATGGATATTGAATCTGTATCCCAGGACAAAATTGCAACCATGAATGTGGATGTGATCAAAGGGTTAATGCCCTATGATACATTAAACATGGTGGCATCAATGGGCGTTACGGGCACGCCGCTTAGGCAGATTGCAGATATAGTGTTCAAGCTTTTTAAGGTTTTCCAGAAGATGGACTGCCGAACGCTTGAGATCAATCCTCTGGTATTAACAGCAGATAACAAGGTGCTGGCCACAGATTGCCGCATGGCTATTGATGACCAGGCAATTTTCAGACACCCGGAACTGGGTATTAAAATCGGTCGCGAATTCTTAAAGGAACCCACTGAGTTTGATCTTATTGGCTGGTCCTTTGAGGCCAGTGATTTCCGGGGCACAAGCTATGTTGCTGAGATGGCAACGCCTGAAGAGGTTGCCAAAGGCGGTTATGTCGGATACCACGGCATTGGCGGCGGTGCTGCCATGATCGGTATGGATGCCCTTAACAGGGTGGGATTAAAAATAGCAGATTATGCAGATACCAGTGGGAATCCAACAGCATCCAAAGTTTATAGAACCACCAAGCTGATTATGTCCCAGCCAGGTATTGAAGCTTATTTTCTTGCAGGGTTCATGATGGCTAATCAGGAACAATGGCACCATGCCCATGGAGTTGTCAAGGCATTAAGGGAAGAACTGCCCAAAAAACCTGCCGGCTTTCCCGTTGTTCTGCTTTTGTGCGGAAACAAGGAAAAGGAATCCCAGGAGATTTTAAAGCAAGGGTTGGCAGATCTGGATGCCAGGATAGAAATTTATGATCGGGAGCATGTCTATGATGCCACATTTATTGCAGGCAGGGTCAAGGCGCTGGTCGATGAATACCATGAAAAGGCAGTATCATAGAGGGAGAAACAAATGGAATTTTATGAGAGAACAATAAAAATCATTATAGATGAATCCAAATGTGATGATTGCACTACCCATGCCTGTGTGGAGGCCTGTAAAACTTTTTCCAGGGGTATCCTGGGTTTGAAAGATGGAAAACCCTTTGTGAAAGATTCTGCTGATGAGCTGGCACGCAAAGGAACAGAATGCCTGGCCTGTGAATACGCATGCTGGTTCAGGGGGAATAGTGCCATTACCATTGAGGTGCCTATTGAAGGATTATTCCAATACAGGCAAAGACACGGAACAAATTAGCAGGGGGGAAAAATGTCCATATTATTGGATGAAAATACAAAGGTTGTTGTACAGGGATTGACTGGAAGAGAAGGCTCCCTGCGTTCACAATTTATGAAAGAGTATGGTACAAAGGTGGTGGCTGGTGTGACACCGGGTCGCGGAGGTGCTGAGGTCCATGGGATTCCAGTGTTTGATACTATAAAACAAGCCATCAAACAGGTGGGAATGATTGATGCAGCAGTAACCTTTATTCCCGGGCCTGCCTTGAAAAGTGCAGTTTATGAAGCCATAGACGCGGGCATTAAATTTATTGTTTCCCCCGTGGAGCGTATTCCGATTCAGGATGTTATTGAAATGGTGCATTATGCTTTGAAAAATGATGTAAAGCTTTTGGGGCCTGGCAGTCTGGGACTGATCAGTCCGGGCCGGGCCGCAATCGGCTGGCTGGGCGGAAACGTGGACTGGGCCCGGACATTATTTAACCCAGGCCCTGTTGGGGTTATCTCCCGCAGCGGCGGACAGTCGGGTACTGTGCCCTGGGCACTCAAGGTAGCAGGACTTGGTATCAGTACGGCTCTTCACATCGGTACTGAACCCGTATTGGGTATGACCATGGCTGATATTCTTAAAATGTTTGAGATTGATGACCAGACAAAGGCAGTGGCAATTTTTGGTGAAATCGGTGGAACCCTTGAAGAGGAAGCAGCCGAGTGTGTTGCCAAAGGTGAGTTTACAAAACCCCTTGTTGTTTTTATTGCAGGCGCATGGGCACCTGAAGGTATGAGATTTTCCCATGCCAGCAGTATTGTTGAAAAAGGCAGAGGAACTGCCCGGGGCAAGATGGACGCATTGACAAAGGCCGGAGCCCACATCGTGGAC
>JAQICW010000519.1 GCA_027858355.1 Desulfobacula sp. | reverse complement strand
ATCCTATTTTTTTGTCTTAAAATAGGTATCCACCAGTTCTTCGGCAAGTCCCACATAGGTTGCAGGTGTTAACTGCTCCATACGGGCTTTAAATTCTGCAGGGACCTTTTCAAGACTATTCACAAATTTTTGTAATTCTTTTTTTTCGATTTTATGGCCCCGGGTCAGATCTTTAAGCCTTTCATAGGGATTTTCCTCTCCAAAAACCCGCATAGCGGTTTGAAAGGGTTCTGCAAGAAGTTCCTGGTTATTTTCCAGGTCATCGTCAATAACCTGTGAATTAAGATCCAACTTGGAAAGCCCTTTTAGAGAATTTTTTACCCCTATTGTAAAATATCCAAATGCTGAACCCAGATTTCTTAAAACTGTGCTGTCACTCAGATCTCTTTGGAATCGGGATTTTTGAAGTTTGACTGCCAGATGTTCCATCATGGAAATGGCAATCCCCATGTTTCCTTCACTGTTTTCAAAATCAATGGGATTGACCTTATGGGGCATGGTGGAAGAGCCTGTCTCTCCCTCTTTAATTTGCTGCTTAAAATAGCCAAGGCTGATATATCCCCACATATCCCGGTCAAAATCAATTAAAATGGCGGCAGTCCTGACCAGGGAATGAAGTACCTGGGACAACGAGCTATAGGGGTTGATCTGGGTGGTAAACAGGATAGGTTCCAATTTAAGATGGTTGCTGATGAACCTTTTTGATGCTTCAATCCAATTGATCTCAGGAAAAACAAAACAATGGGCATTGTAATTTCCCGTGGCTCCGTTTATCTTTGCCTGGATCTTTTTTCCTTCCAGAAAAATGGATTCCTGATGGATGCGCCAGGCATAATTGACAAATTCCTTTCCCACAGTGGTAGGGGTTGCAGGTTGCCCATGGGTTCTGGACATCATGGGTACGTTTTTGTAGGCAAGGGCTTTTTCTTCCATTTTTTTAATGCATTGGTGTAAGAGTTCCTTTGCCATATCCGTGCCTTTTTTAAGCATTAAGGCATAGGCGGTATTATTAATATCCTCGGAAGTGCAGGCAAAATGAACCCATTCCCTGATCACTGAAAGACCGGCCTTGTCTAACTTGTCCTTTATGAAATATTCAATGGCTTTTACATCATGGTTGGTCTTTTTTTCAATGGTTTTGACCTGTTCTGCATCTTTTATATCAAAATTTTGGACAATCTCATCTATTGGACTTAAATCCAGAGACCCTGTATCAATGTCTTCTCCATGAACAAGCTTGAGATCAATGATAATAAACTTAAGCCATTCTACTTCAACCTGAACCCTGTGTTTGATCAAACCGTATTCAGAAAAAATTTCAGCAAGTTCATGGGTCAACCCGGAGTATCGTCCGTCCAAGGCAGTAATTGCTTGTATCTTT
This sequence comes from Desulfobacula sp., assembly GCA_027858355.1. Next base: position 2,821 of record JAQICW010000519.1, on the reverse strand, counting down.
GTCATAACCACTCCATAATAAAACAAAAATTAAAATTGTAAAATAGAACTAATTATCTAAAATTATATGATATTCAAAATAAAATTAATTAAATCTCTAAGAAAATTGATTAACTATAATAATTAGCAAACTATCTAAAAATTAACAATACAAACAAAATAATCAAATTTGTTGATCCCTTTGCCAGAAAAATAATTTAAGGTGGCATTCAGAGACAAAAGCCTGAAATATTTTATACAAATAAGCAAAGTTACTTAGGACCACAAAGTTTATAAATTGAACGAAATTGCTTGTCTTTTGCCCCATCTACCGCGTTGCATCAAAGGCCTGATACGTACGTATTAAACCTTTGATCCGCCTTGTAGATGAACCAAAATCCTGCGCTATTTCTGCTCAATTTATTTCATTTGAGGTCCTTACTTGACAACACCTTGGGTTTTAAAGTATTTTAACAGACAATTTTTTTAACAAACAATTTTTTAAAGCCACGGTGTTGCAGGAGTAAAATTTTATGGCATTAACAAAAACCATCATTGCAGAAAAGATACAAAACAATCTTGACCTGTCCAGAAACACAACCTATGAAGTTATGGAAGAATTCCTGGAAATTATCAAGGAAACCATTGGAAGCGGTGAAGACATCATGATCAGTGGATTTGGCAAGTTTTGTGTCAATGAAAAACAAGCAAGAAAGGGTAGAAATCCTGCAACAGACGAAGAAATGACCCTGCCTGCCAGAAGGGTTGTGACATTTAAATGTTCAGGGAAATTAAGAGATCTTATCAATTCCTAAGGTTCCTGTCCTAAGGTTCCTGTCCTAAGGTTCTTGTCTTAAGGTTTTTTTCTTAAGGTTTCTTTCTTAAAACCCCTGTCTTAAGGTCCCTGCATCCATGTTATTTTCTGATCAATTTATCATCATCATTATTCTGTCGACTCTGGTTGGTGGATATTTTATTGATAATCTGGCAGGTTTTTTGAACCTGAACAACCTGAATCCTGAACTTCCCCATGAATTTTCTGATGTTTATGATAATACAAAGTATGCCAGGTCCCAGCATTATCTCAAGGTCAATACAAGATTTGGATTTATTACCACAAGTATTGATCTAATCATTCTGCTTATGTTCTGGTTTGGCGGGGGCTTTGGAATTCTGGACACCTTTGTCAGAACTCTTGGACAAAATACAATAGTGTCTGGACTTTTATTTACAGGAATCCTGGTTTTTTTAAAATTTTTAATATCCCTTCCCTTTAGTCTCTATTCCACATTTGTCATTGAAGAAAAGTTCGGGTTTAACAAAACAACCCCCAGGCTTTTTTTTACGGATCTTGTTAAATCCATTCTGTTGTCCGTATTCCTGGGAGGTATTTTTCTATCCCTGGTCCTCTGGTTTTTTGAGTCCGCAGGTCCCTTAGCCTGGTTGTTCTGCTGGATTATAAGCATATTGTTCATCATGGCCGTACAATATATTGTTCCCACCTGGATCATGCCCATGTTCAACAAGTTCACTCCCTTGGAACATGGTCCTTTAAAAGAGGCCATTTTACGCTATGCCGGGTTTATTAACTTTTCACTCTCAAATATTTTTGTCATGGATGGCTCAAAAAGAAGTGCCAAATCCAATGCTTTTTTTACAGGATTTGGAAAAAATAAACGCATTGTGCTTTTTGATACATTAATAAATCAGCACAGTGTTGAGGAATTGGTATCAATTCTTGCCCATGAAATGGGACATTTTAAAAAACGACATATCATCAAAAGACTTGCATTCACCTTTGGACAAACAGGCATTATTTTTTATTTAATTTCGCTTTTCATCTCCCATGAAGGATTATTCCAGGCATTTTTTGTTGAAAATGTTTCCATTTATGCCGGCTTGATATTTTTTGGTATGCTTTTTTCTCCCATTGATTTATTTCTTTCTTTGATCATGCAGATCTCATCCCGCAGGGATGAATATGAAGCAGATCGGTTTGCTGTCACTACAACCAAAGATTATTGCCCACTTGTAACGGCTTTAAAAAAATTAAGTGTACACAATCTGTCAAACCTGACTCCCCACCCTTTTTATGTGTTTTTAAATTATTCCCATCCTCCGGTCCTTGAACGGATTCGTGCACTGAAAAACCTGGGAACCCAAAGAGTTGGCTGATGTCATGGAGCGACTTTTCGTAACAGCAGACATCCATGGCAGCTTGAGCAGCTGGATAACCATAAAGGAATTAATGAGGCCCAAAGATTCCCTGGTGATTGCAGGAGACCTTTTTGATACCCGGTACGGCAATTATTCTCCGGATTTTCAACCTGAATTTATAAAAAAGGAGATCCAGGCCATACCCAATAAAGTTTATTATGTATATGGCAATTGCGATGTTCCTTCATTTTTTCCCGGCCATGGCCCAACTCTTGGATTTAAAGCATTTAAAAAGAATTTTTTCCTGCACCACGGGCATAGGCAACAAATTGCCCCAGCTACTATGGACATTATAATTCAAGGCCATACCCATCGCTGGTTTCTTGAAAAAAAAGAAAATCAGATTTTCATGAATCCCGGTTCCATCTGTAATCCCAGAAATCTATTATACACCTATGGGATAATTGATAAATACCAGGTGAAGATCATTGATTTAAAAGCCACAAAATCCCTTGCAACGATTGATTTTTAGAATCTTTATTCCTCTCCAATTGAATTCACACCTGGGAGAGGTTGTATTTTTTCCACCCTGCCGCAATTGAGTTCATCATGCATTCGGGTTCTTGAATTTATTTGTTTTTTAAGAGCCATGTGTCTTTGAAAATTGGCATAGGGATTGGCCTTGG
>JAQICW010000507.1 GCA_027858355.1 Desulfobacula sp. | reverse complement strand
ACTGCCCTCAGAACAGCATCTAACTCATTTTGCGGTATATGTTTTGGCATGATAACAATATGGCACATTTTATATTATTGTGCCATATAAAAAAACATTGTGGCGCGATAATTCAAAATATGCCATAAAAAATCCAACCGAAAAGCGTCTGATTGTCGCCGAAAACCTTTCCGTCGACAAAGGGTTTATTTTCCCTTTAGATATTTTTCCATAAGCAGCCTGTTTTTTGATGGTATTCTTCCCAACCACAAGATATAGAGTCAGACTTTAAAAAGTGCCTTCGAAATTATTTAATCAGCAAAAGCCAATTGATTACGCCCATTTTCTTTAGCCTTGTACAAGGCGGCATCAGCTTTTGCAATCATTGCATCTGCTGTTTCATCCCCGCTTCTACTTGTAATGCCGATACTGATTGTGATACCAACCTCTCCTGACCTTGTGACCATTTTATGGTCGGCTATTCTTGCCCTCACACGCTCGTAGATCCTTTCTTCAACCAATCCGGTAGAACCGGGTAAATCGGGTATAACTATTAAGAACTCTTCTCCTCCGTATCGGCCCACGAGGTCATAAGGCCGAAGGGTGTCCTGGACAGCTTTGACAAAACTGCATAGGACATCGTCTCCCACCTGGTGACCATGCTTGTCATTGACATGTTTGAAGTGATCAATGTCACATAACCCAATGCTTAGCTTCAATTTCCCCCTCTTAGCACGGTACAACTCTTCGCTCAGTCTGTCTAAAATGGCACGGCGGTTCGGGGCTCCGGTTAAAGGATCGTGTGTGGCCTCGTGTTCCAACTTAAAGTTAAGTAATTTTAATTCCTGTTTAGCCTGCTTCTGGTCAGTGATGTCTTTTAAAATTACAATCAACTTTGATATTTTATTATTTAAATTTTTTATGCAGGATGCACTTATGATGACATCTATATTGCTGCCGCGCTTTGTAAGCCTTTTAGTTTCAAATTGCACTTTATTGCCGGAGCCCAACAGCTCTTTTATTTTTTCAGAAGTTATCTGTTTTTGATTATCAGGGACAAAGGGGATACGTTTCCCTCGTAATTCATCCAAAGTCCATCCGAATACTTCAACAAAGGCTGGATTCAGATATTCTGTCTCACCCTGACTGCTATATATTACAATTGGATCAGGAGTTGCAGATAGAATGGTTTTTAATCGTTCTTCGCTCTCCTTCAGCGCTTCCTCAGTCTGTTTACGTTCGGTGATATCATGTACCAGTGATGCCATGCCGATACTCCTGCCATCGACATCTTTCAGGGCTGTATTGTACCAGTCACATATGATTCGCCGGCCATCTTTGGTTATGTTCTCGTTTATACTGTGTACACCCCCCCCTTTTTCGGATAATATATTCTGAAAAACGCTCTCAACCAATTCCTTCATTTTTTCGGGGAGAATAAGTTCAGTAACATGTTTGCCGATAACCTCTTTTTTTGTATAGCCAAATATATTTTCAGCAGCAGGGTTCCACTCAACAGTCTTGAAATTCAAGTCCCAGGAAATTGCTCCAATCGGTGTATTTAAAAGATGGGTCGAAAGCAGCTGTTCACTCTTTCGAAACGCCTCCTCGATCTTCTTCCATTCGTTGATAACCTCATTGTATATAATGATACCACCGATTGAACCATCGGATTCATACCAGGGACGGCATTCCCAGCGCGTCCAATGCACGGAGCCGTCCTCTCTATAATAGGGATCTTCCTCTGCACTTAACACCTCCCCGGCTAATGATTTTTGATGCACGTCTTTCCATTTTTGAGGAAGATCCGGAAAAACCTCATAGTGGTGTTTACCAATTACATGCTGCTCTTTAACCTTGTAATCAGTTAGATATCGTGTGCTGACATATATATACTTTAAATCCCTGTCAAATACGGCAATTGCACTTCTGGCATGAGAAATAATATAATCCATCAAATCGTGGGAGTGAATGAGTTGTTTTTCGCTGCGTTTGCGATTAGATTCTGCCTGCTCTAATGTTTGAATCTTTTTTTTTAATTCCTCATAGGTAGGTTTTTCAGTCATGTTAATCCTCTTTTATAGAAATGAGATCGATCACTTTTTATTTCTATCCAGTACCTTTCGAATGGTCCGGGCAACTTCTGACATATTGATTGGTTTCATGACATAGGCTGCCAAGCCCAATTCTTTTGCCTTTTCTTCATCCACAAGGGCACTATAGCCTGTACAGATGATGATGGGAATATCAGGCCGGATGTCCATCAGTTTTTCAGATAAGTTAACACCCGTCATCTGGGGCATTGTCATGTCCGTTATGACCAGATCAAAATGATCGGGATTTAAGGCAAACCGATCCAAAGCATCTTGCGGTGTTGTGGCGGTTTCAACTTTGTATCCCAGGCGTTCAAACATTCTTTGCACCATATTTGCAATGGATATTTCATCATCCACAAATAATATGGTTTCACTTCCACTGGGAATTTCCTGAATTGTTTCTGCTTCAACTGCTGCTTTTTCTTGTGCCAACGGAAAAAGTATGATGAATTTAGTGCCTTTACCAAGGGTGCTGTCAACCATAATCGCTCCGCTATGGCTCTTGACAATGCCATGCACTACGGCCAACCCCATACCAGAACCTTTGCCAACCCCCTTGGTTGTAAAATAAGGGTCAAAAATTCGGTCTATAATCTTTAGGTCGATTCCCGGGCCTGTATCGCTTACCACTACCTTGATATATTTGCCCCTTTTTAAGTCAGGATAGTCTTTGGCTGAATGATCGTCTAAAAGCACATTTTCCACATTGATAGTAAGCTTTCCGCCCGTTTGTTCCATGGCATGGGAAGCGTTGATACAAAGATTCATCATAATCTGGTTGATCTGGGTCGGGTCTGCAAGAATAGTTTCATCTGTGACAGAAATATCCTGCTCAATATCTATGGTGGTTGGAATCATTGACCGCAAAAACTTGAGTGCATCTTTAATGACGAGACCAATTTCCATGGGTTGCAGCTTCTGCTCCGTTATGCGGGTGAAGCTGAGAAGCTGCCTTACAATATTTGCTGCCCTGAGACTGGCTGTCTTTATCTCTTCAAGGTTGGAATAGGCAGGGTTTAATTTTGGAACATCCTCTAAAGCCAGTTCCGTGTTCCCAAGAATAATACCCATAATATTATTAAAATCATGGGCAATACCGCCTGTCAGGGTGCCTATGGATTCCAGTTTCTGGGC
>JAQICW010000370.1 GCA_027858355.1 Desulfobacula sp. | reverse complement strand
GATTATATATTTATGGAGTTAGTTTATTATATTTCGCAAACTTAATAATTGGAAATCAAAAAAAAATTTCAAATGATACAAAAAAAATGATGCTTATATATATTCTATTTATATTTTACATAAGTGTTCTCGATCTTATTGGTCAAAATTTTGATTTCAGGATGTTAAGGGACTGTTATGTTGTTTTAATCATTTTAGTTTTAATATCTTCACATCAAAAACAAAAAGATATTGATGCTCTAATTAAATTTTTATTTTTTTCTACGATTATAGCCTGTATTTTTGGATTACTTCAAACAACAGGTCAAAAAATATTTTATCCAGGATACTATTTAGGACTTTCAAAAGACGCTGAAGATTATGGTATAATTGATGCATTAAACAGGGGAAGAATCTTTGGTCTTGACTCCCACGACATCTCTTTCGGATTTACGCTGTCTTTAACAACACCGTTGTTATTTGCTAATTATTATCTACTTTCAAAAAAGAAAATTTTCCGTGTTGTTATTTTATTGACAATAATTTTTACCATTTTCTTTACTTTTAACCGCTCTTTAATGGCAGCCTTTAGTATAACAATTATATTGTTATTAATTAAATTTAAACAAAACAAAAAAACCATATTAGTATTGGCACTTGTCAGTTGTGCATTATTTTTATCCCAGCATATCGTTCTGCCCGAACTTCAAAAAGAGAGATTTGCGCTTCAAGATGACTCAGCTTTATACAGAAAAACTCTTTATAAAGGGGTATATATCACAGCTAAAAAAAATTTTTTACTCGGGATAAATTATAAAAATAAAGATTTTCAATCCTATGCATCCAGTCTAACGGGATTAAGTATATATCACAACCCCCATAATGCCATAGTCGAGATTATCATCAATTATGGTATATTTGCGTTCAGTCTTATTATGATAATAATTTTTCAAGCGATAAAAAATTATTATTTCGTATATAAATTATTTAGCCAAAATCCCACCACCTATAAATATTCGCTGTATAGTTTCAGTTGCATATTATGTATCCTATGTTTCTGTCTGGTAGCGTTTTTTCATAATGTAGAAATTTACAGAAGCCCTCTACTATGGTTTATTATTGCATTTTCAAATGCCATGAAAGGGAATGCTTTAGATTTTTCTAAAAATGGTCAATCCTCAAAAGCATTAGCATTATGACTTTAAAAAACCCAGTTTCTCCCCTCATAAGTGTTATATTGGCAGTTTATAATGGGGAAAAAGAGATTTCTGAATCAATTTTTTCCATATTGCACCAGACATTTAAACAATTTGAACTGATTGTTATTGATGATTGTTCAACTGATAACACATATAAGCTTTTACAATCAATCCATGACCCTCGAATAAAACTGATTCAAAATGATACTAATTTAGGATTGGCTAAATCTCTAAATAAAGCTATTAAAAAAGCATCAGGCCAGTTTATCGCAAGGCAGGATTCTGGTGATGTTTCTTTTCCAGATAGATTCGAAAAACAAATTGCAATATTACAAAGCAATTCAAATATAGGATTGATAGGTAGCCAAGCTGTCTTTATCTCTACTCACGGGACAACAACAACAAGATTAGAAGTAAGCAGCATAAAAATCAAAAAAGAATTACTCAAAAAGAATCAATTTGTTCACGGCTCAGTAATGTTCAGGAAAGAATTATTCCAAAAAGTAGGCGGGTATAGAGAGATGTTCAGATACACGCAGGATTATGATTTATGGCTAAGATTTTCAGAAACAAAATATGAGCTTCTCAATGTGGACAAACCGCTTTATAAATATATCATATCACCAAATGAAATAAATACTAACAAAACGTTAATTCAGAACAAAACACACGATTATATAAAAGAATTAGCGGCACAAAGAAAAAAATTCGGTCTTGATGATCTTCAAAAAGAAAATTATTTAAAAATTAACGACATATATAAATTACAAAATAGAAAATTCTCTAAGAATCTTAAGAAAAATATTTACTATAAAAAGGTAGCCTACAACCTTTATGCCCATCAGCGGGAATATAGCAAAGCCGCTCTTTTATATTTAAAAGCCCTTAGATACAAACCATGGGATTTTAAAATCCCATATATGTTACTAAAAATAGTCAGCCATTATTTGCAAAATCAGGTGAAAAACAAATTATGAAAAAAAGAATATGCTTTGTAACTCCCAAATTCCCTCCGGAATATGCAGGAGGAAGCAGGCAAGCCTATCAACTTTGTTCCGACTTAACTGATTCGGGAAAATCGCTTTTCGTTATTACCAGACGGGACGGTGGTTCAAATTCATTTAAAATAAAAAAAGAGATGTACAATGGAATTACAATTTATGCTGTTTACACAAAACAAAAATTCCTTTTTTTTATGGCGATTGCTGTAATTTTACTCAAAAAACGCAAATCCCATCAAATAGTCCATGTTCACGGTGCTATGTCTCATGCCTATATCTCTATAATTGTGTCAAAAATTTTAAAAAAGAAAGTCATATTAAAGCTTTCCAGTATCAATGATACCTTTGAGACGATTAAAAAAAGGAAGTATGGTTTTATCAAATATGCAATATTAAAGCTTTCTGATCGAATCATATGTTTAACACGCTATTTGTATGATAACTCTGCAAAATATATCAAAAAAAATAAGCTAATAAAAATACCAAATGGTGTCAATCCTACTATTTATTCTCCTGTTTTACCGGAAACAAAAAAAAGAATTCGCATAAAGTTTGGGTTAAAAACTGATAAAATTCAGATTATATATTTGGGAGCCGTAAGAAAAGCTAAAGGTTTAGACATCCTGCTCAAAGCCATAGGCGAAATAAACAATTCAGAGGATATTGAGTTCAATCTAATAATTGTAGGACCTTACAAAAACGATTTGCATTCTTATGATAAATTCCCTAATGATTATTTGAATGAAATATTGCATTCTTATAAAATTACCCATTTGGTAAAATTTATTGGGTTTGTGCAAAATCCTCAAGACTATCTTAAAACCTCTGATATTTTTGTATGTCCAAGCAGATTTGAAGGGATGCCTAATGCCGTTTTAGAGGCAATGTCCTGCGGATTGCCTTGTATTGTCTCTGATTTTGATGGTGCAGAGGATATTGTGTGCCCAGAGAGGAATGGTTTAATGTTTAAAAGTGAAAATTACCTTGACTTAGCTGAAAAAATAAAGTTGCTTTTAACCAGTGAGAAACTCAGAAATATTTTTGCTAATAATTCTTTAGAATTTATCAGCAAAAATTTTACTAATACTCAAATAACCAAAAAATACATTGCGCTATATAATGAATTATTGAGCTGACAATAAACAACTAACAAATTAGAAAGGACATAAAATGGTTGCTAATAATAACACCAATCTTCTAAATCGAGCCAATTCTTTTGGTGCAGTTTATGGCAGCGCAAAGGGGCATAGGAACATTTCGTCAAGATTAGGCATTATCAATAAAATTGTTCCATTACATGGTGATAGATTACTCGACATTGGCTGCGGCAACGGGGCATATACCATGCACATGGCATCCGATTTTAAATCTGTTGACGCGATAGATGTTGAACCGAATAGATTGAAAATTTTCCGACAAGAAAATAAATTTGATAATGTAACTATTTATGACATGTCTGCCGATGAAATGAATTTTGATGATGAGACCTTTGATGCAATAACTGCCATTGAGGTTGTTGAGCATGTTAATAATCTTGCAAATGTCTTAAATGAAGTTCATCGGGTATTAAAAAGGGGGGGGGTGGTTTGCCTTAACTACACCGAACCGTTTTTGGCCGTTGGAACAGCACGGATATCAGATAGGACATCAATGGTTCCCTGGATGGACGGCACCAGGATTGGTATGGTGTCCACCCTTACACAACAAATTGTCAAATGCAACGGCTTTCACCATTAAACAGCTCAAACAATACACTCATGAAGCTGGGTTCGCTAATATTGATCACAGCTACATGTTCCCTCCTTTGGATAGCCTGACAGCCGGGCATTTTCTTCATCGAGTTACAAATATAATGGAGCAGACACCGTTCCGATTGTTTGCCCAGACTTTGATACTGGTTGCAGCTAAACCATAAGGGTATTACAGCACAAAATTTAAATACTAAACATAAGGAAAACTATGCTTCCTGATTTTTTATGCATTGGTGCTCAGCGCTGCGGAACAACCTGGTTATTTGAAAATTTGCGAGAACATTCAGAGATATTCATGCCTCAAAAAAAAGAGCTTAATTTTTTTAGTGAAATAAACGGTAATTACTCTAAAGGTCTGGAATGGTATCAAAACTACTTTAACAATGCCCCCAAAGGGACTCTAAAAGGTGAAATCACGCCTGAATATTTTGTTGACCCCAAAGCACCTGTAAGGATATCAACTGATTTAGGTATTATTAAAATCATTGTTATCCTACGAAACCCTCTCAAAAGAGCATACTCAAGTTACGGGAAAGGATTGCGGGAGGGAAACTGGAATGTCAGCTTTGATGAATTTGTTAAGGCGAACAAGGATTATTGTATAGACAGGGGCAAATATTATCGGCAGCTCCAACCATATATTGCAATCTTTGGCAGAGAGAATCTTTTAATAAAAATATATGAAGACATTCAAACAGATCCTTTCAAGTTCATAAAAGATATTTATTCTTTTTTAGGCGCAAATCCAGATTTTATTTCTTCACAAACAGGCAATAAATTTAATATCGGGGTATCAAACAAAGGTCCAATCCTTTCCTACACAACCTTTATTAGAGACTTAATTTATAAAACTCCATTTAAAAGCAGTATTAAATTTTTACAGCGAAATAGCCTGATCAATAGATTAATGAGAGGATCTTTATCTTCAAAAAAGGATACCATACAATTTCCCGGCTGGATGAAAAACGAATATTATGATGATGTAAAAAAACTATCTATATTATTGAAAAGAAATATGCTTTCAGAATGGAAACTGGAAAATGAATAATTTACCTAATTCAAAATACCTGAATACGATAGAAGACACCATGTTTATATTAAAACAGACAATCAATAAGAATGGTAAGCTATTAATAACAGCATTAAATATAAACATACTCCATAAAATCAATCATGATGTTGAATTTGATAATCTTTTCTCCCAATTTGATAGAATATCCTTTGACGGATATTATTCAATCATTTGGGCAAAGGTTGTTGGCATAAGGCAAATTATCAAGCAAATCAGTGCAGATATATTAATGAAGGAAATTTTCAATCAGGCAGAAGATAAAAGATGGTGTATTTGTGCTTTGGGCGGATCTCCTTCAACAGAACAAGAATTCACAAAACAAGTTAATCAATCATACCCGGATGTGAATATTTCTTATCATCATCATGGATACTTTACAAAAGACGAAGAAGAACATGTCATAAATGAGATAAACAGATTTTCTCCTGATATTTTAATGGTTGGCTTAAGTGTACCAAAAGAACATCAATGGTGTATCAGAAACAAATCACGAATAAACGCCAAAGTCATCCTCACCTGCGGCGGCTATATTGAACAAACATCAAAGTATGGTGTGGATTATTATCCAAGTCACTGGATTTATAAACTTCATATAAACTGGATATATCGTATTATAAATGAACCATCCAGACTTTGGAAACGATATTTTTTCCAAGGATTGTGGCTTCTTTATTGGTTGCCTTGGCAGTTCATCCAAGCACGTTTGTTTAAAAAGAACCTGCTTTAATGAAAATTTTTGTCACCGGAACCAGAGGCATACCGGATATCCCCGGAGGAATTGAAAATCATTGCCAGAATATCTATCCTTTAATCGTTCAGAAAGGCCATGATGTTTATGTTGCTACACGCAAACCATATGTAAAAAATTTCGATAAAAACTGGTGTGACGTCAATCTTGTCCATTTGTATGCACCACTTAAAAGCAGCCTTGAAACCATTATCCACACATTTTTAGCAGTAATAAAAGCAAGGTTTCATAGTCCTGATATTCTGCATATCCATGCGGTTGGACCAAGTTTAATGACACCCTTGGCACGTCTTTTGGGGATGACGGTAGTGATTACCCACCATGGGCAGGATTATGAACGGATTAAATGGGGGAAAATAGCCAGGGTAGTTTTACGGATTGGAGAGTGGATGGGTGTCAAATTGGCTAAAGAAATTATTGTTATCTCGCCTGTAATACGTGATGCGATAAAGAGGAAGTACAATCGTAAAACAATAATGATATATAATGGTGTTCGATTAAAAACGAAAATGGAACAAACGAATTATCTAAAAAGCCTGGGCCTAAAACCAAAGAAATACATATTGGCAGTGTCTCGTATTGAACCGGGAAAAGGATTAGATTTATTGGTGCAAGCCTTTTCCCAAATAAAAACTGATTGCAAACTGATAATTGCCGGATATACCAATTACGAAAATAGTTTTAGCAGACAGTTGCTGGATACGATAAATAGACATGATCGAATTATTTGTCCTGGATATGTAACAGGAGGCCCCTTAATACAATTGTATTCCCACGCAAAGCTTTTTGTGCTCCCCTCGTTTCATGAAGGGCTACCGATTGCATTATTAGAAGCCATGAGCTTTGGACTGTCGGTTCTTGCCTCTGACATCCCTGCTAATAAAGTGGTTAAACTGCCAAAAGATAAATACTTTAAAACCGGTAATGTGCTGGATTTGAAAAACAGACTGAAAACTCTTCTTGCCAGTACTATTTCAGAAAATGAAAAAAAGAATTTCAAATCCCAGATAGAAGAGAAATATAATTGGGAGAAAATCGCCAAGCAAACGATCAAGGTATATGAAAAAGCACTTGAAAAATAAAGAAATGGAAATCATTCTTTGTTGTGCTGGAACATGTATGACTGCTATTCACGTCAAGCAACTTAAACAACTTGTCACTTCTGATGTTAACTGGCAGCTTGTTATCGATACTGCAATTGAACACAGGCTGGCCAATTTCTTATATCAAAACTTAAAAACTATTGGTGATGAACTTATCCCCCAAACTATTTTAGCCAAATTAAAAAATCATTACGTTCAAAACAGCATCAGGAATCTGGCACTAAGCGCAAGTCTTATTAAACTATTGAGCCTGTTAGAAGAAATAAATATTGCGACTGTGCCGTTCAAAGGCCCTGTTCAGGCTCAACTTATTTATGGTGATCCAGGCCTGAGATCTTTTTCAGATCTTGATATTCTTGTAAAGGAAAAGGATGCTGTAAAAGCAAGGGATCATTTGATAAGCTTGGGATTTAATACAGATGTTAAAATACCAGATCAACAGATAAAAACATATCTTGAAAAAGAAAATTTCTTCCATCTTGCAAACAACTCCAGAACCATTAACATTGATCTTCACTGGGAAATCACAGGCAGGTATTCTCTGAAACCAATCCACTATAAAGATTTGGAAGATCGATTTGAACAGATTGAAATGTCAGGAAAAAATATTACTGCACTTTCCATTGAAGATACCTTAATTCATCTGTGCATCCATGGGACAAGCCATTGTTGGGATAAATTAGAAATGATCTGTTCAGTAGCTGAAATTATAAAATCAAAAAGAATAAAGGATTGGGACATAGTCATTGCCAAAGCCCGAATCTTGAAATGCAAAAGAATGGTATACCTTGCATTAGTACTTGCAGAGCGATTGTTTGAAACTATTTTACCGGAGGATCTTAAAGATGAGATTGATAATGATGGGGTGACTCAAAAGCTTGCAAAAAAAATTATTGAAAAAATAATGAATCAATCGCCAGGATTCACTGAAACTTTGAGCTGGCGGTTTTCACCCATTCATTTTTCAGTCCGGGATAGTATACTTGATAGGATCAGATATGCTATCAGGCTTTTCTTTCAGCCCACGATTCGGGAATGGGATAAATATCCATTACCAGATTTATTATTATTTTTATATTATTTTTTGCGGCCTTATAGATTGATTTCAGAAGGATTTAAAAAACGTCATGCTTAAAGAACACAGTACCTTTATTTTAGATATGCAGAAAACCATTGATATTGGGATCACGGCTTTTTCATTTATTGCGGCATACTTTATTAAAAGAAACCTGTTGCCGGGATCATTGAGCAATCTTTCCAAAGATCCCAACTACTATATTGTTCTTTTACTGATTATCATTGCCTGGTATATCTCCTTTAAATGGATGGGCATGTACATGTCCTATCGGCGGCAACCTTTATGGCAGTTTTTTATCACAATTTTAAAATCTTGTTTGCTGGGGATAATCCTGGTGAATATTGCCATGTATTTTCTGCATATCCAGGGTATCAGCCGACTTTTAATGGGTATTTTTCTGATTCTTAGTATCTCTTTGCTCACTTTATCCAAATTTATTATTTTCAAAATCCTGGAAAAGGTCAGGACAGATGGGCTTAACACCAGGAATGTGCTTATAGTGGGGAGCAAAGAGCGGGCAAAAGATCTTATTAAAGCAGTGGAAAAATACAAAGCCACTGGATACAGGGTTCTGGGTTGTTTTGATGTGGATGAAGCGCAACTTGGGCAACCTGTTTTTAATGGTCATGAGGTGATCGGCCTTGTAAAAGACCTTGAAGCATATCTGCGGGATAATATTGTTGATGAACTGATTTTTGCCATTCCCCTTAAAAAATTGGAAAAAGGAGACCAGACCCTTGCCTTTGCAGAAAGCCTGGGGATAAATGTTCGGATTATTCCGGACTGGGAACTGCATTATTTGATGTACCGGCCGGGTGTAGCCGTAATCCGGTTTGAAGAGTTTCTAGGGGTCCAGACCATGGCCCTTCAGTCTACCCCACATAATGAAGGGGCCATGCTGATAAAGCATGTGTTTGATTTTCTAGGTGCTTTGATTTTGACAATTATTTTGCTGCCTGTTTTTATAGGTATTGGTCTTGCCATAAAAGTATTTTCCAAAGGGCCGGTTTTCTACAAGCAGGAACGGCTGGGCATGAACGGCAGGCGGTTTATGGTGTATAAGTTCAGGACCATGACTGAGCATGCAGATGAAATGCTCAAAGAGCTTGCAGAGATGAATGAGGCGGACGGGCCTGCTTTTAAAATCAGGAATGATCCGAGAATTATTCCCTATGTGGGTAGTTTTTTGAGAAAGACCAGCCTGGATGAACTGCCCCAGCTGTTTAATGTTTTAAAAACCGAGATGGGCCTTGTGGGGCCAAGGCCGCCGATCCCCAAGGAAGTGGATGAGTATTCCGTGTGGCACAGGCGGCGGCTGTCCATGAAACCCGGGATGACCTGTTTGTGGCAGATTGCGCCCAGGCGCAATGAATTGAGCTTTGAAGACTGGATGAAACTGGACCTGAAGTACATTGACACCTGGTCGCTGTTCAACGATTTCAAGATCCTGGTGCTCACGGCCAAGGCGGTCCTGACCGGAGCTGGACGATAAATGGCGGGGTCTGACCCCGGTAAGCTTTTGTTTCTACAAATAATATTGCATAAAATATGGGCTAAAAAGGCCTTAGGGTGAACTTTTTGATGCCCAAAAGGGGTGTTTAAGATTAATAAAACCAATCGGAAATCTGACCCAGTGCCTGATGGGAAACCTGGATAAAGCAATTAGAATCCATTTGAATTTGGATCTCGAATAACACATAGGGTAAAAAAGTTTAGTGACAAATTCCCACCGACAAGATATTTTTATAGTAATTTGAAATGAAAATATTCATACCTTGTAAAAAATTATATCATTTGATAAAAGAACCTGTGAAAAAATCATTTTTAAATTTATCAGCACATAGGTTATGCATAGATCAGCCCTTAATTATCTTATAAAATGGAAACAGAAACCAAGACGAAAGCCACTCGTTATCCGGGGGGCCAGACAGGTTGGAAAATCATATCTTGTTTCCATGTTTGCAGAACAGAATTTTTCAAACTTTGTTGAAATTAATTTTGAAAAAGACCCGGGGGCTGTCACTTTATTTAACGGGACTCCTGAAAAAGCCATAAAGCTTTTAGAGCTTAAATACAACAAACCCATTGATATCAAGAATACGCTCCTCTTTCTGGATGAAATTCAGGCTGCACCTGAGGTGTTTTCAAAACTGAGGTATTTTTATGAAGACCTACCTGGGCTGCACATTATTGCAGCCGGCTCACTTTTGGAATTCATTCTGGAAAATCATACCTTTTCCATGCCTGTCGGAAGAATTGAATATTTGCATCTGGGGCCGATGACCTTTGAAGAATTTCTGGCAGCAAACGGGAAAAATCTGCTGAATGATTTTATTCAATCCTATCGGGTTTCAGAAGACCTGCCCGAGGCTGTTCATTCCGATCTTTTATCATACTTCAAAACATACCTTATTGTTGGCGGTATGCCCGAAGCTGTTCTTGCTTATTCTGAAACAAACTCTTTTCATGAATCCGAGATTATTAAAGAATCCATTCTGAGAACATATGAAGATGATTTCAACAAGTATTCTCCAAGAATTGACCCCCTGCGGATTCTGAATGTTTTTAAAAAACTGCCTCTGATGGTGTGTGAAAAGTTCAAGTATGTCAACATTGACCGGAATGACCGCGCTCAAAATATTGAAAAAGCATTACATCTGCTTGAACTGGCAAAAATAACCTACCGGGTGAAACACAGTGCGGGGAATGGTATCCCCCTGGGCGCCCAGGTGAATGAAAAAAAATTTAAACTTATTTTTCTGGATGTCGGACTGATGGCCACCGCCTGCGGGATGAGCATGATTGACATAGAGAATGCAGATGATTTAATGATGACCAATTCCGGTCGCCTGTGTGAACAGTTTGCAGGACAGCACCTTCTTTATTCAGGTGAATGCTATAAAAAGCCGGAACTATATTATTGGGTCAGAGAGGCAAAAAGCTCTTCGGCTGAGCTGGATTATATTATTTCATCCGGTTCGAAAGTCATCCCCATAGAAGTCAAGGCGGGGAAAACCGGCCGATTGAAATCAATGCACCAGTTTATAAAAGAAAAAGGGGTTGATCTGGCAGTCCGGATCAATCTTGACAAACCCTCTGTTTTTCAGGATTCAAATAAATTGCCGGACGGACAACCCATTGAATACAGGCTACTTTCAATTCCTTTCTACCTTGTTGG
>JAQICW010000317.1 GCA_027858355.1 Desulfobacula sp. | reverse complement strand
GAAAAAGAAAAAGAATAATTTTTATGGTCTGTTATTGGCATGATCCAAATCCCCTTTAAAAAAATTCATTGCACTGGTTTAAAAGTATAGTTGTTTTATAAAAAATATTATCAAAAAAGTAAAACCAAATGACAATTGCTGTTTTTTGAAAAAGGGACAATTATTCTATTCCCATGCCCCATGTCCCACGTCAGGTGTCCAAAATCAAACAGGGTAAAAAGATGTCAGAATTGGGAATTTGGACGATAGAGCGGTTTTTTTGCAGTTAAGTGCGGGCAGTGTTTTTTATATATTATAAAAATTACAGCGCAAGATTGGCTTGTAACAGCTGTTAGGGCTCATATAGTGTAATTAAGATTTCAAAACTGAAAAATATTCATATACCACATATTGGGGTTCCCGAATCTTGTCTGGACTGAGTCTTTAAAATGCCAGTAATCGCTGTAGGTTTTCAGCCGAAACCCCATAATGATAGACTTATGTTGCTCACGTCACAACCTAAATTCATTAACCTTTAGAAACTCGTCAGAATCTTCGATTACAATGTTATCTTTTTAAGCTTTCGTCACAAAGTGGAGCGACTGATGCTGAGAACTTTGGCGGCTTCGGTATGATTGCCTCGACATAATATCAGGGGCCTGCTGGATTTCGCTTTCGTGCGGGTCTTCGAGATGCTGTAGGGCCATCTCGGTGGTTACGTTCATCCTCGAATAATATGGTGATTTGTTTCCTGGCTGATATAGCATTCCTGTTCGATTTTTTTTCTGTCAGAAAAACTACGGTGGACCCCAAAGCCTGAACAGGTTCAATGTTGAAATAAGCTCTAAATCTTTTGTTAAAAAAAAATAAAAAATCGAAAAACGTTCCAGGTCTGGCCTTACTTTTTATGCGCCCTCAGGGCGTAGAAAAAGTCAGCCAGAAGCCGAAGGTTTTTTATGCCACTTTCTCTAATTCCTGTTTCATAAAATATATTTCATCTGGTGTCCAGCCCTCAAGAGACTGATGAAATCGTTCCTGATTATAATACTGGAACCATTTTCTCAAACCTTTGCGGAGCATAGACCCGTTATCAAAAGTTCTCAAGTAAAAATAATGATATTTCAATGTCCACCATAATCGTTCGATAAAAATATTATCTTGAAACCGGCCGCGACCGTCCATACTGATCTGTATATCATTGCTTTTAAGGACATCTGTAAATTTGTCACTGGTGAATTGACTGCCTTGATCCGTATTAAAAATTTCAGGGCAGCCATAATTGTGAATCGCGTCTTTCAGGGCCTCTACACAAAAGTTGCTTTCCATTGTATTTGATACTTTCCAGGACAGTAACTTACGGCTGTGCCAATCCATTATGGCTACAAGATACATAAATCCTTTCTCTAAGGGGAGATACGTAATGTCGGTGGCCCAAACCTGGTTCGGATGATCAATACGCAAATTACGAAGCAAATATGGGTATATCTTATGTGCTGGATAGGGCTTGCTGGTTTTCGGCTTTGGATAAATGGCTTCCAACCCCATTAGTCGCATTAATCGCTGGATTCGTTTTCGATTATTGTCATAGCCCAACCTATCAAGAAAAGTTACCATTGATCGACTCCCATAGCACGGTGTTTTCATGTATTGTTCATCCATTAGTTTCATAAATTTGAGATTCTCCGGTTTTTCCCCTTTGGGTGTATAATAAATCGAAGTGCGGCTGATTTTAAGCAATTTGCATTGCTGAACAATACTGATATTTGAGTTTTGGGATTCAATCATATGTTTTCTTTGCTTACGGCTTAAAGACTGAGCTTTCGTGACAAAAAATCGCGTTCCACCTTTAATTTACCAATATGTCGATACAGTTCATCTACTTTGGCTTCTGACTGCTTATCTATTTTGTGGCCTTTATCAAATATCTTTGCTGCACCTTCAAGCAGATTCCGTTTCCAAGTATGTATCATTGTAGGATGAATCTCAAAACGTGCAGCTAATTGTGACACTGTTTCCTCATCTTTTAAGGCTGCCAAGGCAACTTTAGCTTTGAATTCCGAACTGTATTGTTTCCTTTTCCTGCTCATTGTCAACTCCTTTCATTTGAATTGATTTAGAGCTTAGCACATTGTTCGTTTTTTGGGGACCACCGTAAACGTACGTTTTTCTTGCAGTTTGAATTAATTCCAATTAAGATATAGAAGAGTATAAGAAAACTCATAAAGAAAAACAACACAAGGTTGATGCTAATCATTTAGGTTTATTGATAAAGAGAGAAGCGAAATGTTAATTGGTTATATTCGGGTATCAAAAACAGATGGAAGTCAAGTTCTGGATTTACAGCGAGATGCTCTCCTTGAGTCTGAAATTGATCCCGAACGGATATATGAAGATCTTGCCTCTGGTCGTAAAGATGATCGGCCTGGTCTAAGGGCATGCCTTAAATCTCTTCAGCCGGGTAATACTCTTGTCATTTGGAAATTAGACAGGCTTGGCCGCGATTTAAAGCATTTGATTAATACCATAGACACATTAAACAAAAAGAATATTGGATTTAAAGTTATAGCTGGTGCTGGAGCCCAAATTGATACAACAACGGCCAATGGCCGCCTCATATTTGGAATTTTTGCGGCTTTAGCTGAATTTGAGGCTGAATTGATTAGAGAACGAACGAAAGCAGGTCTTGCAGCAGCACGCGCTAGAGGCCGATTGGGCGGAAGACCCAGAAAAATGACCCTTGAAGCATTAAAAATGGCTATGGCAGCTATGGCTGACCCTAAAACAAATGCCTCTGAAGTGGCTAATCGATTAGGCATAACAACGACGACACTATATGCGTATGTAAATGGTGACGGCTCGGTAAAAGAATCTGGACAGCGCTTATTAGCGACAAGATCTAATTAGCTGAGACACTGAAAGAAATGACTAAAACACATCAAGACAACAAATTTGATTCAATTCGGTTTTCGATAAAACTGAAAATATTTTTAGCCAGCTTATTGCCGATATTTGCGCTTTTTATCTCCGCATTTATTACGCAGCAATCTTTGACAGTTCTTGGTGAAAGCGCTGAACAGATTCTTTCGAGAAATTATAAGAGTATAAAAGCTATCCAGCAAGTTGAAAAAACATTAGAAGAAAATCAAAGTTTTTTTATAGAGCAATTAGCCAGGGGAGATAAGCGAATTGGTATTCTTCCTGAGACTTTCGAAAAAATGTCCACAGCCTTAAAAGTTTGTCAGGAAAACATAACGGAACCGGAAGAAAAGAATATAATTGACCGTCTTTATTCGGAATACGAGCTTTTTAAAAAAGCAGCTTTAGATAGCCCACTAGATAATAATTCAGGTGGAACAATGCACTTGGATATTGACCGATTGCCAATGCTAACCACAAATATTATCATGCTCATCAATGAATTTATTATTATTAATGAAAAAGCAATGGAACTTGCAGAAAAAAATTCAAAACTTCTTTCTAAACACACCAGAATATATTCTGCCACAATATTTATAATATCTATTATTTCACTGCTGATTCTTAATTATTTCTTTGCTGAGAGGATCGCTTTACCAATCATGAAGCTTACCAATATTTTATCCACCTACAATGAGTATGACACAACCTATCCGGATATCAATATCAAATCCAAAGATGAAATTGGTTTATTGACCGCCTCCTTTAATCAATTGTTTCAACGATTGGAAAAATATAACCACTTAAGAGATGACACACTTAATGCAGAAAAATTAAAAGTACGTCAGTTTGAAGAGAACAGGGCTAAGTTTATTGCGGATATTTCACATCAGTTGAAAACACCGATGACATCACTGGCAATGGGAGTAAATTTGCTGCACGACCAAAATAGCGATATTCTGTCAGACACTCAACTTACATTGATTAAAACAGCAAAAGATGACTGTATGCGCATGTCAATTTTAATTAATGAACTTATTGATCTTTCCCGGCTGGAGACACATACCATACCAAGACCATATGAAAAACTTGATATTTTAAATCTCGTGAATGAATGCACAGCAATGCTTTTAAAAACAGCAAACGATCAAGGGGTTAACCTTTGTATTGAAGCTGAAAAAAAAATACCTGCGGCCAGAATAGATTCGCTTCGCTTTCCCTGGGTAATAACAAATCTATTGGGAAATGCTGTCCGATATACAGAGAAAGGCGGCAACATTATTTTAAAAATAGAAAAAAAAGGCTCTCGCCTTTATTTCCAATGCATTGATACTGGCTCGGGTATTGATCCGGAATTTATACCATTTATTTTTGATCGGCATATGCAATTTTCCAAAAGAGGCAAGGCAGGTGTCATTGGTCTAGGTCTGGCTATTGTTAAAGATGTTATTGAACAGCACGGCGGAAACGTTAGTGTCAAAAGTCACCTTGGGAAAGGAACGACATTCACTTTCTGGATACCTTGCTACTTGGAGGAAGAATTTGAAAAAAGTACTGATCATTGATGATGATAGAAATATTTTAACAACCCTCAGATTGTATTTTGAAAGGGAGAAGTTCCAAGTTTTTATTGCAGATTCCGGCTTAGAAGGCATCGAACAATTTACGCATCATATCCCTGAATTGGTTTTATTGGATATGAGGCTGCCGGATAAAACCGGCTTAGATGTTTTAAGAGATATCTGTGCCATGGGCTATAAAACATACATTGTTGTTATTACTGCCCACGCATCTATCGAAACAGCTGTTGAAGCCATGAAAATAGGAGCCTTTGATTATCTTCCCAAGCCTTTTATACCCAAACAAATTGATGTGATTTTGGAAAAACTGAAAAAATTTAATATTTTAGAAAATAAGCTTGAGTCATTGAAAGGCATTTTTTCTGAAGGAGGACTCTTAACCCGTAACCGCCAGATGCAAAAAATAATGGAAACAGCCAGACAAGCTGCTGATTCAAATATAAACATCATAATCTCTGGAGAAAGCGGCACTGGCAAAGGGCTACTCGCAAAACTGATCCACTCATGGAGCCCAAGAAGGGAAAAACCGTTTGTTGTTGTAGACTGTACATCATTTCAAGAAAGT
Organism: Desulfobacula sp.; assembly: GCA_027858355.1. Next base: position 2,839 of record JAQICW010000317.1, on the reverse strand, counting down.
TTTTTAGATAGTGACTTGTTTGGACATGTAAAAGGGGCATTTACTGGGGCTTTGAAAGATAAGGATGGAAAATTAAAAACAGCTGAAAACGGAACCGCATTTTTAGATGAGATTTCTGAAGTCCCTTATTCTTTACAGAAAAAACTGTTGAGGTTTATGCAAAGCAGAGAATATGAGCGACTTGGAGATCCTAAAACATATACGGTGGATGTTAGAATAATTGCTGCAACCAATCGGGACTTGGAAGAATTAGTTCAAGAAGGTGCATTCCGAAAAGATCTTTTTGTTAGATTAAATGTTGTTGAATTGTTTCTGCCCCCTTTGCGGGAGAGACCTGAAGACATCCAATTGATAGCAGCACGTTATTTGGAAAATTTTTCAAAAATAAATTCAAAAGGTGTAAAGAAAATATCTTCGGAGGTGCTGATTAAATTACAAAAATATAACTGGCCGGGCAACATCAGGGAACTTGTAAACTGTATAGAAAGAAGTGTTGTACTTTCAATGACAGATGAATTTTCAATAGCAGATCTGCCGCCGCAAATTGCAGATTATTCGACTGATATCCCATCCGAAGGCGACCTTTTAAGTTTAGAGCAGATTGAAAAAAGGCATTTACAAACGGTAATCCAGCAAACAACGTCATATGATGAAGCTGCCCGTATTTTAGACATCGATCCGGCCACTTTATGGCGGAAAAGAAAAAAACACCATCTTGATTAAACTATTTCTAAAAAGTCCTTAAATTACTAATATATTTTATTTTTGCAGGCAAACTCTCTACCACCAAAAGAGATGTTTGTTGCAACTTGCAATATCCTATTTTTCTCTGTCTGTGCCGTTAATCCGCTATATTTAAAACAAATATTGAAATAAACCACCCAGAATCCAACCTATAGCCGTAGAGAGGCATTGCAAATTGCATGGTTCGAACAATTTTTATTAATTGACAAGTGGTTTCACAATAAAAATAACAATTTATTACAACATGTTATGCTTATTGGTCTGGATCTTGCTGTTCTGTTTATCCAAAAGCTTCGGTAGGGTCAATTTTACTGAGAAAAATAGGGCATTTTAATGGAGAACAGTAATGGATTGGAAATTCTGGGGAAAAAATCACAATGATAGTGAGGCAAAACTTTACAAGCCGCAAGAACTACCATCAACCCTGGGTAAATATCTTGTTGTAGCTCTCGGGCAAGACCCTGATTGGACCTGGAGTTTGAAGGCTGTAATTAAAGAAAAAAAAGATAAGAAAGGGATTTTTGAAGTTCGTGTTTTTGATCCTGAGTCAGAAAAGCAAGAGGAAGTAAAAGTGTTGACTTATACTTCATTAGACTTCCATAAGGAACTGATTCTCTTTAATGGCTGGTATGACAAAAATTCCTGGGACCTTGAGATAACTGATCACAGAAAATATGATGAATAATGAGTCGGAAGGGAAATTGCCGATTTATGAAAATTTGATTTTAAAGATACGAAAACAAATTGCATAATGGTAATTAATTATAAAATTTATGAAAAAAAGAAAAGCATCCTCCTGGATTAAATATACCTTACTCGTTATTTTTGTTTTCATGTTTTTAGGAAGCGGCACATTAAGCGGCATATATTTTTTAATAAACCTGAGTCTGCCGAAGATCAGTAAACTAAAAGAGTATCAGCCACCAGTTGTTACCACTGTTTTCTCAGATGATGGAAGAAAAATAGGAGTATTTTACAAAGAAAGACGAATCGTTATACCCTTGGTAAAGATGCCTGATAATCTGATCAATGCGTTTGTTGCTGCAGAAGATTCCAGATTTTGGGATCATCCCGGGATTGATTTATTGTCCATATTAAGAGCCTTTAAAAAAAATGTCTTTGCAGGCGATATTGTCGGGGGCGGCAGTACAATTACACAGCAGGTTGCAAAATCGTTCTTGCTCACACCTGAGCGTACCTATCAAAGAAAACTCAAAGAAGCATTTCTTGCTTACCGCATCGATAAAAAATTTACAAAAGAAGAAATTTTATATTTATATTTGAATCAAATTTATTTGGGCCATGGTGCTTATGGGGTCGAGGCGGCATCACAAAGTTATTTTGGCAAACAGGCAAAAGATATTTCCCTTGCTGAGAGTGCAATGTTGGCAGGGTTACCGCCAGCCCCAAGCAGATACTCACCTTTCAAATTCTATAATAGGGCAAAGCAACGTCAGATTTATGTTATTAGAAGAATGAAGGAAGAAGGTTATATTTCAGCCATGGAAGCGGCAGAAGCGCTTGCTGTTAGAATAGATATCCACCCCCTTAAAAATTGGTTCATAGAAAAAGCCCCTTATTATACAGAATATGTCCGACAATATGTTGAAAAAAAATATGGCAAAAAAATTTTATATGAAGAAGGTTTGAAAATTCATACAACTATTAACCTTGATTTTCAGCAAACCGCCAGAACCTCAATTCAAAAGGGATTGGCGGCGCTGGATAAACGAATCGGCTTTAGAGGACCAATAAAAAACATTCCTCTCTCACAAATTGAAAAGCTGTGTCAGGAAGAGCACGAAAGGTTAGGGTATTCACCATTAAGGAAAAGAGTCCCTTATCAAGCAGTTGTTTTGAAGATTGAGGATAATGAGAAAAGAGTTATCGTCAAGGTTGGAAATATCCAGGGTTATATTAAACTTGATTCTGTAACCTGGGCTCGCAAACCTGATTCTCAGGTAGCCTATTATAATTCTAAAGTAAATTTAGTTTCTGACATTTTTAAACCAGGCGATGTCATACAAGTAACTCTATTGGAGTTTGGGGATAAACCCGAATTCACCTTATTCCAACAGCCGATAGCCCAATCCGC
>JAQICW010000295.1 GCA_027858355.1 Desulfobacula sp. | reverse complement strand
CAATGATGAAGGTTTCAGACCCAATCATGTTTGGTCATTGTGTTGATGTTTTTTATAAAGATGTTTTTACAAAGCATGCAAAAGTCATTAAAGAGATGGGAGTTGATGTCAATAATGGTCTGGAAGATCTCTATGCAAAAATTCAGACCCTGCCAGAGGCGCAAAAAAACCAGATTGAGGAAGATATCCAGGCAGTCTACAAATCAAAATGCAACCTGGCCATGGTGGACTCAAGTCTTGGCATCACAAATCTTCACCTGCCCAATAATGTGATCATAGATGCATCCATGCCAGTTTTAATCCGTGACGGCGGAAAAATGTGGGGCCCTGACGGAATGCTCCAGGATACAATCGCAATGATACCTGACAGATGCTATGCCACAATCTATCAGGAAGTTATTGATGACTGCAAAAAATATGGGGCCTATGATCCTGGAACAATGGGAAGCGTTTCCAATGTCGGCCTGATGGCTCAGAAGGCAGAGGAGTATGGTTCCCACGACAAGACATTTAAAGCCCCTGGCAAAGGCAGGATTTGTATTGTTGATGCACAAGGCAAAACCCTGATTGAACAGAAGGTGGAAAAAGGCGATATCTTCAGAAGCTGCCAGACAAAAGATGCACCCATCCAGGACTGGGTCAAACTTGCAGTCAATCGAGCAAAGGCAACAGGTCTGCCTGCAATTTTCTGGCTGGATGAAAACAGGGCTCACGATGCCCAGATCATTGCAAAAGTGAATAAATACCTGGCAAACCACAACACTGAAGGTTTAGATATCCGCATCATGAGCCCGGTTAAGGCCATGAGATTTTCCCTTGAAAGGATTCGAAAAGGGAGTGACACCATCTCTGTTACCGGCAATATACTGCGTGATTATCTAACGGATCTGTTCCCTATTCTTGAGCTGGGTACCAGTGCAAAAATGCTTTCCATTGTACCACTTATGAACGGGGGCGGACTGTTTGAGACAGGAGCAAGCGGTTCTGCTCCCAAGCATGTCCAGCAGTTTCTCAAGCAAGGACATCTGCGATGGGATTCCCTTGGAGAATTCTGTGCCCTTGTACCCTCTTTTACCCATTTGGCAGATACATTCAAAAATGAAAAAGCTGAACTTTTTGCAAAGACCCTTGACCAGGCAATAGGTAAACATTTGGAAAACAAGAAGTCCCCTTCCCGCAAAGTCAATGAACTTGATACCAGGGGAAGTCATTTTTACCTGGCCTTATATTGGGCCCAGGCTTTGGCTGACCAGAATATAGATAAAGACATTCAGGCAAGGTTTACTCAAGTGGCTCAGAAGCTTGGAGATAATGAGACAAAGATTATTGATGAGATGAATGCAGCCCAGGGAAAAGCCGTTGATCTCAATGGGTATTATTGTCCTGATCAGGAAAAAGCAGTCCAGGCCATGCGTCCCAGCACAACCTTCAATGCAATAATAGATGGCATCTAACCCGAAATGCATAACCGGCCATGTGAGTATCCCCACATGGCCGGTTATGGTTAAAAAAAGATTGAATTTCCCTTAAAAATACTCAGGACTACAGCGCATTTTTTCATTTCCTGACCGGCTGGTCCCTTAGATCGCCCAGATGGCCTATCCTGATATTTATGTGTTATTTTTCAGCTGCAATTTCCTATAAAATAGAAGTCTGGAAAAATGGGAACCCCTTCCCTTAACAAAGTATTGAAGGCCATTAAAACTGCTGATCCAGGTATTAAGAGCACCAGGAGAAAAGCAAGGCTTTTTTTAAACATTTTTTAGGGCCATACTCCACCTATCCGATTTAATCGGTTTTTTTAAAATTACATGAAATCAATTTGATCTTTAAAACCATAGATTTTCAAAATTTTGCGCGCCTGGTGGAACCCCATATCCATAATGCCCAATTTTGACAAACTGGTATGACAAGATCTCTTAGCATAAATTTAAGGATCAAAGCACCTTGGAGCCATAATTATTATTGGAGCGGACATGGTAAGCATTCTTAATTGAGCCGTCATTACATCCGTTTTAGCAGGAGTACTGCGACAGTTGAATTAAAGCCATCCAGTCCGCAAAATTTATCAAATCTCAAATTAAAAAGATCAAACCAATTAGTGTTTGTTTTATAACTTGAGTTCTATTCCATAAAGCTCCTGTATTACGCCACGCCATTGCCCTAAAGGCATGTCTTTAGCAAATGCAATATCTAAAGAACCTGCTTTGTGCCATTTTTCACGAAGTTTGGGCCACGCGATTAAATAATATGCTGCCCGCTCTTTCATATTGATTTTTGTGCTTCGCAATCTTTTCGGCAGGTAAGTCTGATAAGTTCGCATCATGCCCATAGCCATACGCAGATATCTTCTAGCCATTCCAAAATCTGCATGTTGCCCTTGTGCATCGCGCCTTTTGTAATCCGATATTAAATCTTCCGGCCCATGTAACCCCATGTGGGAGGCTGATTGGACAACATAATCCTTCAGGATATGATTACAGCGTTTCCCTACTTTTTTAGTCCTGGTTTTTCCCTGAATGCCTCCGGTTTGTTTAACCTTTGGAATTATACCAGAATATGAGACTATATTGCTCAAAGATTTTTGTTTATCAGGATTTCCAATTTCTGCAGTTACACCTGCGGCGAGAACGATTCCAATACCCTGAATACTGGTTAAAAAAGCGCCCTGGGTTTGAGCTAAATTATGAGCGATTTCCTCACACAATTGTTGAATGCTTTCTTGTAAACAGGTAAAGAGCTTGACTTGTTGTTTCAATGAAATTTGTAAAGTTGCAATATGTTGTTCTGGTGGTCTAAGAGCCTGGGCAGCTAACTTCTGAAGTTTTTCAACGCAATGATCGGGTCTTTGTACCCCCTGGCGGCTAAGTAATTTGGTTAATGTAGGACCTTGGCGCCGGTGAATTTGAGGTGCACTGAATCGATCTTCCATTAATAATAAGGAACATTTTGAAAATGGAGCAATTCCACTCTTATTTTCGTCTAAAAAACCAGGTAAAATCCGATCCACAGTGGTATGAATTCTATTTTTCATTCCGGTTGCCATGTTAACAAGTTTTCGCCTTTGCCGAACAAACGTCCGCAAATCCAAATAGATACCGGATTGAGCAGGAGAACAATTCCCTCTACAATTAATGAGCATTTTGCTGATCCCCAATAAATCCAAGCTATCAGTGCTGGCCTGCATATTTTCACGATAGGTTTTTGCATCATAGGCATTTACTCCTGCAACCAGCCACTTGTCTAAACGTAAAGCTGTAATAAAATTATCAGCATAAGATCCACAATCTTCACCGCCAAATAAAACATGCTGAAGACTGATTCCATGGTGATGGCAAGATTTTGTGACTTGCTCAACCAGATAATGTTTACCATCCAATGAATTTTTTATTGAGAATGGTTTGCGGAGAATTTTCCCATTACCATTGCAGAACATGACCATATGATCTTTTTTTGCGTAATCCATTGGAACACACATCACTTTGGATCTGTTCTCTGCCATTTCAAACAAAGTAAGGATTTCTTGACTTTGATTCTGAAAAATGTTTTTCTTTTTCATGGTGAAGCTCCTTATAAATTATCACTGCTTTATTGCAGATGGATCCTTAAATATACCACTATCTTAGATGGTACATTGTATTTATGGGGAGCTTCACTCTTTAAGCTTTAAGAAAGATTATTCTGTGTTCAACTTAAAATATGTTAAAAAAATGAAACTGTTTGCCCCAGAATAATTGAGCCATGAATGTGAGTGAGTGAGATTGAAAAACTCTCACACATTCACAACATCAATTATTCTGAAAGGTACCATTTTGATAGAATAAAAAAATACTAACTTGATTCACAGCTTTGGAATTTTAAAACTGCAGGGAACCACAACCTGGCATTTTCCACAGACATGGGTGGTTTCTTTCAGGC
>JAQICW010000294.1 GCA_027858355.1 Desulfobacula sp. | reverse complement strand
AGTGATAAAAACAGTAAATTATTTGAGGACATACCTGCAGTTAGTCTGTTTAATGCAGTAAGCTTAGAATTTGTCAAAACATCCAAACCTGTGAGTGTCGGGTAAGCAGACCGAAACTGCTCATGGTTGAGTTTTTGCGGAATCGTTACCCCTTATGGCAAATATCCAGTTTTAATTCTGGATAATTTCAATAAAAAACTTCAAATATTTGGGGCAGATCCATGGACCATGGTTTTCAGGTATAGGATTTCCAGGAAATATGGAACATTCCCTTGACTTCATAAACGAGTTTGCATAAATAGACTGGATAACTATAATATTTGTAAAGGAGGTTTTATGAAAAAAATTTGGTTTGTGATACTCGTATTATTAATGACTGCCAGTACATCCATTGCGGCAAAGACCATTAAGCTGGGTGTGGTGACCAAGCCCGGTTCTGCCCAGAATATTGTGGCGGAAAAATTTAAAGAGCTATTGGAAGAACGTTCGGGTAATTCATTGGAAGTAAAAATATTTCATTCAGCTTCCCTTGGCAATGAAACCGAGATCCTGCAGCAGATACAGATGGGAACCATTCAGATGGGGGTTATCACAGGGGGGCCATTTGACACCTTTGATCCCATTGTCCGGGTTATCAATTATCCCTTTTTGTTCAAGAATTATGCCCAGGCAGACAAAATTCTGGATGGACCCCTGGGAGATGAAATCCTTAAAAGTCTTGAAACATCCAAATTAAAAGGGCTTTGTTTTTCTGAAAACGGGTTCAGGAATCTGACCAATAATAAACATGCTGTCACAGGTCCTGGAGACGTAAAAGGCCTTAAAATCAGGGTGATGTCCTCGGCCCTTCATAAAACCATCTGGCAGTCCCTGGGAGCAAACCCAACGCCCATGCCCTGGCCCATTTATACAGAATTGGAACAGGGGGTGATTGATGGACAGGAAAATCCTCTCTGGGTTATGGAAGTATATAAATTTTATGAGATACAAAAACATATGACCCTGACCCGCCACGTATACTCTCCCCATATTGATGTGGCATCTTTGAAATGGTTCAACAAACTTTCTTCTGACGATCAGACTATGGTCACAAAGGCCATGAAAGATGCTGCCGTTTTCCAGCGCAAAAGCAATCGGGATAAAAATGCCGGCCGTCTGGCCCTGCTCAAGGGAAAGGGGATGACCGTGGTTGAAAATCCTGATATTGCAGCATTTCGTGCAAAAGTATCGGATCTCAAGACAATGGACCTGTATAAAGATCAAAAAGTGCAGGCCCTGCTGATAAAAATGCTGGAAGCCGTTAAATAATTTAAAGATCGTGGATTTGACAATACACAAAGGCAGCTAGGGTAATGCCAGAATTTTTATATCGCATAAGCCGGGGTATCAATTACTGGGTTGAGCAGCTTGTCTGCTTCATGGGAATTTCCATGGCTATTATCGTGGCTGCCCAGGTATTTTCCAGGTATGTGCTTAACCATTCTCTATTCTGGTCCGAGGAATTGGCCAGGTTCCTGTTGGTCTGGCTTACTTTTCTGGGGGCATCAGCGGTCTATTATCATGGGGCCCATCCCGGCGTGGATGCCCTGTACCGACGTCTGTCTCCTGCCCTTCAAAAGGGGGCAAATTTTGTGGTCCATGGAGCATGTATATGCCTCTTTGGTGTCATGATCATTCATGGTACAGGATTTGCCTGGTTTGTGAGGCTGCAGATAACTCCGGCCCTGTCCTTGCCCAAATGGATGATCCTTGGAGTTGTCCCTGTCAGCGGGCTGATATTCATGGTTCACGGTCTGGCTTTTTTTGTCAGGGAGATCTCTTCCAGTCCCAACAAGGGGAAAGAATGACCACTGAGATCTTGATTCTTTCCCTGTTTTTTCTTTTTGTACTTAATACTCCCATTGCCATGGCCATTGGGATGGCTTCGGTAATGGCTATCCTGGTCCAGGGAGATTTTTCCCTGATGATGGTGATCCAGAGAATGTTCTCGGGCACTGATTCTTTTCATTTAATGGCAGTACCTTTGTTCATGTATGCTGGTGTGATAATGGAAAAAGGCGGTATTTCCAGCCGGCTCATTGATTTTGCCAATGCTTTGACCGGGTGGCTCCCCGGCGGCCTTGCCGCTGTCTCCATTGTGGCGGCCATGTTTTTTGCGGGAATTTCAGGGTCTGCTGCAGCTGATACCGCTGCAGTGGGGGCTGTCCTGATCCCTGCCATGAAACGCTCGGGCTATCCATCGGACTTTTCTGCTGCTGTCCAGGCATCGGGAGGGTCCCTGGGCGTGGTGATTCCTCCATCCATTCCCATGATTATTTTTGGTTTTCTCACCGGAGCTTCCATAAGCCAGCTTTTTGCAGCCGGCATTCTGCCTGGACTGCTCATCAGCATTTCTTTGATTGGAGTTTCCACTGTCATTGCAAAGAAAAACGGGTATGCCCCGGACACGGTCTTTTCCCTGGGAAATGTATGGCAAACCTTTCAGAAGGCATTCCTGGCTCTGGGTGCTCCAATCATCATTCTGGGGGGGATATTGTTCGGTATTTTTACGGCAACGGAATCTGCTGCAGTGGCAGTGGTCTATGCCCTTTTTGTATCCATGGTTGTTTACAGGCAGATTGGTTTCAAGGATATATTTCCCATCTTCAGGCAGGCCTCAATGACATCTTCCGTGGTTATGTTCATCATTGCCACGGCTTCTGTTTTTTCCTGGATTGCAGCCATTGAAGAGATCCCTGCAACTTTGGCCGCAAACCTTCTGGGCATGACGGAAAATCCGGTCCTCTTGCTTCTGCTCATTAATCTGGTGCTCCTGATTGCCGGGACCTTTGTGGAGACCACGGCCGCCCTGATTCTTCTGGTGCCTATGATCACTGCCATGCTGCCTTCCCTGGGCATTGATCTGATCCAGCTGGGAGTGATAGTTGTGACCAATTTATCCATTGGCATGCTTACCCCGCCCATGGGCATCTGTCTTATTGTATCAAGTACCATCTCCGGGGACAGCATCGGTGCAGTCAGTCGCAGGGTAATGCCTTTTTTGATGATATTGATCATAGATCTTTTCATCATCAGCTTTTATCCGCCCATTACCATGTGGATGGCTAATCTGGTAGCTAAATAATTTTTTACTTTACACAGGCTGCTGTTAATGGTCGGCAGCCAGGGTTTTGCAAATACCCTTAAAATTTGATCTGAAACTTAAAGAAATCCCGGTATTCATCTTCACGGTGGCTGACATACAGGATGGTGCTCAGGTTTTCTTTTGCCACCTGTTCAAGAAAATCCAGCACAGCCTTGC
>JAQICW010000230.1 GCA_027858355.1 Desulfobacula sp. | reverse complement strand
CTCCTTGGCCGCTCTTTGGTCTGAAGAGAATATCCCTACTTTTTTACAAGTACTAAAAACGGTAAATAAGACAAATCTATTCAGATTACCGGAAATCCTACGCACATTTGCAAAGTTCGTTGAAGATCCTACAGAAGAATTCGAAGAAGCCGAAGAAAATGAAGATAAGGATGATGAGTTGGTAGCGTGGAGCAATTTTCTTGAAACACCTTTCGATCAAATTGAACGTTACAGTCAATACATCCAGGGGGAGGCTCAGTACGATACCCATCAAGGCATTAAGGGTTTACAATTTTCACGAGTTTGTGTGATTATGGATGATTTTGAAGCCCGAGGATTCATGTTTTCCTATGATAAGCTTTTTGGGGCAAAACAAGATACTGGGGGGAAAAATCCAGGACAGGATACATCAAATGATCGCACAAGACGACTTTTCTATGTCACATGCAGCCGTGCCGAAGATAGCCTTGCTCTTGTCGCTTACACACCTATCCCAGAACAAGTAAAGAATCACGTTATAAACGAGGGTTGGTTCAAGGAAGAGGAGATTGTGCTAATCACATAATTATCAAAGGTATGGGTGTCAGATAAGCCGAAAAGGAAGGCCTTAAGAAGACAGGACTACTGGTATAGTCTAAGCTTTTCAAGATTTAAGAAAGACCCCGGACTACCTGCTGTCAGTCCTCTGTTTTATTTAAAAATAACCAGCCACAATATACTATACCCAATGTTTTCCATCCCCATGTGCAATTATAAAATTTTATTGGTTTCCTGTTTTTTTTAGTTATAACCAACACCTTTAATCCCAACAAATTTATCAATCAATCCTCAAGCATCATCTTTGTTAAAGGATATCCGGTTTTCCAATGATCAAGGTTCTTCTGACAATACCCAGTGTTCTTTTTTTATGCATTCTGTTTACCATATTTCCGGTAAATCTTTCCGTTGACAGGGGACAGTCCGTTAAATGCGTCTGTTTTCTCTTCAAGAATCACATACCATACCAGAGGCTGTGTTTTACAGAGGCGGTTTGAACTATTGAGGGAATGTCGGTTAATAAAATCAGGTCATGCGTCAAAAAAGACCGCCATTTCAAGGATTTTTGCCCATCTCCACATCAATGATTTTAATGGTCGCTTCAATGGATTCTATGGGCGAAGGATCAATTTTTTTAATGTCTATCATACTGAACGAAAAAGAATAATTTTTATTGTCTGGTATGAATTTTTTTTCATCAGTATTTCGGATATCCCGTGATTTGCTGGATTTGCGAATATAAGGGTTCAAGGGCCTTATACATTTTGCAGTAAACTTTTGAGTAAAGCTCTTTGTAAATTTTAACATTGTTCTGATCAGGTTCAAAAATTCTTTTGATTTTAATCATATTGTCGATGGCCTCATCAAAACTCGAATACATCTCAATACCCCTGGCAACAATAATGGCAACCCCAAGTCCTGAGGTTTCATGGGTCCTGCCCTTCACCATGGGGATATTAAAAATATCAGCTGTGATTTTGCAGATTTCATCACTTTGGGATGCACCGCCTGAAACGGCAGCTTTTTCTATCTTGATTTTTGTTTTTTTTTCTATTTTTTTCATGCCTTCGTAAAGTGCAAACCCAAGTCCCTCTAAAACGGCACGATAGATATGGGATTTTTTGTGCACATCCCCAAAACCGATCATGGCCCCTTTGGCTTTTGGCTGGTCAAGGCCTGGTCCCCAGTAAGGCTGTACAATAAGTCCCATGGAACCGGGTTCCGTCTGGGCTAAAAACTGGTTTAAGATTTCTTCAGCAGGGATGCCGGCTTTTTTTGCCTGTTCAACTTCTTTTTGGGCAAACTCTTTTTTAAACCAGGTAATCATCCAGAAACCCCTGAAGATCTCAACCTCTGAATTATATAATCCCGGTACGGGGGCAGGGTAGGCAGGCAATAATCTGATGGCCTCAAAATATTTATCAGAAGTGGTCTGTACCGTTGCAATGGTCCCGAAACTAAGGTTTGCCATGTTCTGCTTGATCACTCCTGCACCCAGGGTTTCGCAACCTTTGTCAGAACCGCATGCAATCACAGGGATTCCTTTTTCAAGACCTGTAGCTTCTGCAGCCCGGGAAGTTATTGTTCCCAGGGTTTCACCGGGGATTGCAATCTGCGGCAGTTTTTCTTTTTCTATGGGGAAAAGTATTGCCGGAAGTTCATATTTTTTTGCCCAGGTCTGTCGTTTATAGCTAAAGGGAACATGCCCTATCTGGGATGCAACAGAATCAATGAAATTTCCTGTGAGCCTGACATTTAAGAATCCTGAAATCTGAAGATATTTATGGGTTTTTTCCCAGATCCCAGGCTGGTTCTGCCTGATCCAGTTGCATTTGCCTTCTGCCTGAATGCCGACAATAAGTTTTTCAAGGTTCACCATCTTCAACCCCAGATTCAATAACCCTTTAACGGCAAAAAAAGGCCGGGCCTTTCTCTGGTCAAGCCATATAATCGCAGGTCTTAAGGGGTTGCCGTTTTCATCAACATGGATCATGCTGTCTCTCTGGGACGTGATCCCGATACCGGCAATCCTGGAAAAATTTTCTCTGTTTAAGGATTTAAGCTTTTGGCAGGCTTGGGCAAGGCTGTTCCAATAAAGTTCAGGGTCTTGCTCAGCCCATCCCGGGTATTTGGAAAAATAGGGTTCATATTCAATCTGCACCCTTTCAAGGAGCTCTCCTTTTTGTGAGAAAATGATGGCCCGAAGGCTCTGTGTACCGCAATCTATTGCAAGTATTGTTTTATCGACCAAAATAAGGCTCCTTAAAATTTTTGCCACAGGTCTATGTAAGTATTTTTTTCACTTGCCCAGCGCGCTTTATTTCATGAAAGAAATGGTTTGCATATTTTTTCAATTTTATCAAGATATGCTTTGCCACTATTGAAAATACTTTACAAATTACAAACTATGGAATATTGGTTGCTGACATATAGAGTGGTTTGCTTTTTCGGGATATTTCAATTCGTGCCCGACAGAGCAGAGATAGGCATTTAAATAAACATAAAAAGATTTTTTATCGTAATAATTTTTTTAAAGGAGTTTGAACCAATGAATATTGATGAGTTTTCCATGGATTTTTTTTCCTTAAAGGGAAAAACAGCCATTGTGACGGGCGGTAACAGCGGACTTGGGCTGGCTTTTTCAACGGCGTTGGCAAAAGCCGGAGCCAATCTGTTCATTCCAAGCGTTGTCATGGATGATGGACAGGCCAGGCAATTGATTGAAAAACAGGGAGTTGCCGTTGAATTGATGAAAAAGGATATTACGGAACCAGGAGCGCCCAAACAAATTATCGAGGCTTGTGTAAAAAGATTCGGAACCATTGATATTTTAATCAATAACGCCGGGATTTGTATATTAAATTCAGTATTGGAATTTGACCGCAAAGACTGGGATCCCATGATTGCCGTCAATCTGACGGCGGCATTTGAATTAAGCCATGAAGCCGCCAAAATAATGATCCCTCAGAAAAGCGGCAAGATAATCAATATCTGCTCTCTGTTTTCTTATCTGGGAGGGCAATGGTCTGTTGCCTATGCCGCAACCAAACATGGCATTGCCGGACTGACCAAAGCCTATTGTGATGAACTGGCCCAGTATAATATTCAGGTAAACGGCATTGCACCGGGATATTATGCCACCGAACTTACAACAAAAACCAGGAGCAATCCGGAAACAAACCAAAGGGTGCTGGATCATATCCCAACCAATCGCTGGGGTGAGCTCCAGGATTTGATGGGAACTGCTGTATTCCTATCCAGCCGGGCCTCTGATTATGTGAACGGTCATGTGCTGGTTGTTGACGGAGGCTATCTGGTGAGGTAGAATTGCAGGCAACCGCAAGATATTAAAACACAAGATTTGATTATTCATAATTCATTAAAAGGAATCATAATGACATTAAGCAGAGAAGAAATTGTCGAGCATCTAAAAAATATTGTTGGTAAGGAACGTGTGATCACGGATGAGCAGGTATTAAAGGAAAACAGCCACGACCGTTACAAAAAATTTGAAACGATTTTTGGTGTTTATACCACCCCGATTCCTGCGGCCGTGGTAAAATTTGCTGACACAAACCAGGTTTCCGATGTATTGAAATTCTTAAACAAAAATAAAATCAACTCTGTTGCCCGTACGGGGGGAACAGCCACAGAGGGTGGTCTGGAAACCATTGTTGAAAATTCAGTGGTTCTTGATGGCTCGCAAATGAATCAAATCATTAAGATTGATGAGACAAATATGCTGGCAACGGCCCAGTGCGGGGTGAATCTTGGCGAGCTGGAAGACCGCCTCCGGGAGCAGGGCTTTACCACAGGTCACTCCCCCCAGTCCAAACCCCTGGCCCATATGGGAGGACTGGTTGCAACCCGCAGTATTGGTCAGTTCTCCACCCTTTATGGTGCCATTGAGGATATGGTCATTGGACTGGAAGCTGTTTTTCCCAATGGTGAGATCACCCGGATTAAGAATGTTCCGCGCAGATCATGCGGTCCGGACATCCGCCACGTGATTATCGGTAACGAAGGCGCTTTGTGCTATATCACGGAAGTAACTGTTAAAATTTATAAATACTTTCCTGAAAACAATGAATTTCTTGCCTGGGCATTGGATGACATGACAACTGGTTTCAAGATTTTGCGGGAAGTCATGGTGGAAGGGTATCGCCCTTCGGTTGCGCGCCTCTATGATGCGGAAGATGGTGTCCAGCACAGCTTTGACCAGTTTGCTGCAGATAAATGCGTTCTGATGTTCATGGCAGAAGGCAATGAGCACCTGGCCCGTGCCACGGCCCAGGGTATTGCAGAGATTGTTGAAAAACATGACGAATGCCGAAAAATTGACAGCAGGCTCATTGAGAACTGGTTTAACCATTTAAACTGGGGACCGGAAAAAATTGCTGAAGAGCGTGAACTCATCCGAAAAAACCTTCACATCGGATTCACCACGGAAGTATCGGGCAACTGGGACTGCATCAACACCATTTATGAAAACGCCATCAAACGGATCCGGGAGGAATACCCCCATATTGAAGATTTAACAATGTTAGGTGGCCATTCTTCCCATAGTTATCAGACCGGAACCAATCTGTACTTTGTTTATGACTACGATGTAAAGGACTGTAAACCCGAGGAAGAAATCAATAAGTACCATATCGCTTTAAATGCCTTGATCGTGGAAGAAACCCTGAAGGCCGGCGGTTCAATGGTGCACCATCACGGTATCGGCAAATACAGAACACCCTGGACCAAACAGGAACATGGCTCTGCGTATTATATTTTAAAGGGTTTAAAAGATCAGTTTGATCCCAATGGTATCATGAACACAGGGACCATTTATCCGGTGGAATAATGAAAATAGCGGTCTGTTTTAAAATTATAGCAGATTACGACCGGTTGTCCGACAAAGATTGGGAATGGGATGAACGTCATTTTGTTGATATGAGTTTTGTCAGACGCGTTTTCAATTGTTTTGACGAAAGTGCTTTGGAAACGGTTTTAAAGCTTTCCCGACAATTGGAAAACGTATCAGATACTGTAGAGCTCACAGCATTAACAGTGGATGATGGACAAGGTGACCTTTTTCTCAAACATTTAATGGCCGTTGGTTACGACCATGCAGTGCGAATTTGTTGCAACAACAGGCTGGACCTGAGGTTTAATCCCTTAGTTATCTCTCATTTGATTTCAAGGTACATTAAACAAGAGGGTCAAAAGCTAGTGGTCCTGGGCATGCAGGGAGGGGAAGGTGACAATGGCCAGACGGGATTTCTTGTTGCCGAACAATTGGGCTGGCCCTGCATTCGAGAGGTAATTGAGGTGGTTATGGCAGAATCATCTGACTGCCTGAAAGTTTTCAGCCGGATTGATGGGGCAATTTTGAAGCAAACTATCAAGTTGCCCATGGTGTTGATCATGGGCCATTCCCTGAATTCTCCCTATCTTCGTGTTCCAACCCTGAAACAGAAATTAAATGCTAAAAAAAAACAATTGACCATTGTGTCCAACATTGAGCTGGGTCTTGATAATGATGCATTGCTCAACAAAGACAAAACTCTTATGGATTTGCACGGGCAAAAGCCAGGGAAATCCTGTGTTTTTCTGGAGGGCAAAACTGCTCAAGAACAGGCCCAACGCCTCTATGATCAATACCTCAAAGAGAGGCTGTCGTTATGAAAGCCGCAATTGTGCTATCTTTTGACACCACTTCATTACAACAGCAGGTCCATGAAATCAACGTAATGCTGAACAATATGGGGACAAGGCTTTCCAGTGTAGAGTTGTGGCTGTTTTATAAGGAACGAAAACCTGAATTTTTCCCTGAGATCTCCTGTCCTTTGTCAGACATTAAACTGATAAAGGTGGAATATGCTCATTCGCCGGAATCTTATCTTCATTCTCTGGTATATTTAATGGGTCAATATCCAATGGATTTGTTAATGTTTAGCAGTGATGGATTAGGCGAAGAGCTTGCAACTCGTCTGGCATATCGCCTTAATGGCAGTTCGGGTCTTAAGGTTGAAGACTGCAGTTTGATATCTGGCAGGCTTGAGATAATAAAACCCGTGTATGGAAATAATCTAACAGCACGATTTGTTTTAGAGTCTTCCCCCTATTGCCTGTCCGTGGCAAAACAACCATGCCGTCCGGTAAAGACGACCTTGATGGAACTTTTAAAAATGGAAACTATCACATTGGATCAGACTCAACCCAGGTGGGTAAAAGAGAGTCTGACAATTTTGGATCAGCCAGAAACAGGACTTTCGGATGCAGATCTGGTGCTCGTGGTGGGCCAGGGAGCAAACAACAAAGAAACCGTGGATGTTCTGCAGGGCATTGCAAACACAATCGGTGCCGAATTTGGTGCCAGTCGTCCCGTGGTGATGAATGCCTGGGCTGATATGAACCGATTGATCGGCGCATCAGGGTTGATCATATCGCCAAAACTCTGTATTGCAGCGGGTGTTTCCGGTACAGGTGTTTTTAGTGTGGGGATTAAAAGCAGTGGATTTATTGTGGCAATCAATATTGACAGTAAAGCCCGGATTTTTCAAATTGCAGATGTCGGAATTGTGGGTGATGTGCATGCAATTCTTTCTGAATTGGAAAAGGTGATTTTGGCTGAAAAAGACAAAAAAGATTCATCGCATGGTTGCATTGAGGATACGACACAATGAAGTCAGAGAAGCCAGAGAAACCGGAAAATTTAATTAAACCCTTGGAAGACCGGCACAAAGATTATTTAAAAGATGAGTCTCGCACCTCTGGAAAGGCTGAGAGCATCTCTTTTCCGGAAAGCGAAACACAAATTCAGGCCATTGTAAAAACCCTGCTGGAACTAAAAAAACCCATTACAGTGCAGGGCAGCAGGACTGGAATTGTGGGTGGAGCTGTACCCGTGTGCGGTCATATTCTAAACCTGTCAAAAATGACCAGGGTAACGGGCCTGGAACTTGATCAGGATGCTAAATTCTCGATACGTGTTCAGCCGGGAATCAGTTTGTCGGATCTGGATCAACAGCTTTATAGCCGTGGTTTTGATAGTGATGGCTGGGACAACAACGCTCTCAAGGCTTTGGAAGTTTTTAAAAAATCAGAAAGATATTTCTGGCCGCCTGATCCATCGGAAAGATCAGCATCCATTGGCGGCATTGCCGCCAACAATAGCCGGGGCATCTGTGCCCTTTATTATGGA
>JAQICW010000117.1 GCA_027858355.1 Desulfobacula sp. | reverse complement strand
GGATTAATTTAAGATGGGCAAAAAGAATTTTAAATTTTATTATGGTATTCTTTTGATTGCTGTAGGGATAGGTGTTTTTTACCGCATTCCCCAAATCATACTGCAAGTGGAAACCATTGAATTTTTCAGGCAAAAAGTTTTTTTTGTTAAATTCAGTTTTTATGTTTTAGGCGGGCTTTTAATTCTTGCCGGTGGTATTAGAATGTATAAGAATTATAAATAACTCGACTTTTCAAGCTACCAGATTTGAGGGGGTCTGAAAGGACTTAAGGCCGAAAGACGAATCAATAATTTAGGATTTTACACATGGACAAATCATCCAGCCTAAAGGCAACCATAAAGGATCAATCCGGTGCAGGACAAACTAAAATTGGAGAGATTCTTTCAAAAGAAGGACAAATCAACAGTGTTCAACTGGATGAAGCATTAAACATCCATAAAAAAACCAATGAACGACTAAGTACCATCCTTTTAAATAAAGGATATATCGATCCTGATACCATCATCAATGTTCTTGGCCGACTCTATAATTATAACGTTGTCAAATTTTCTGATATCAAGCCTGATCCCAAAGTGTTGAAGCTTCTGCCCTATGAAATGGCTAAAGCCGCAATGGTGTTTCCTTTTAAATTAAAAGGAGAAGAACTGTCCATTATTATGGTTGAACCAACAGATACCACTGTAGTTGAAGATCTTCAGAAAAAAACCGGCAAAACGATCCTGGTTTTTGTTTCAACTGAAAAAGATGTGATTCAAGCCTACCGGGATTTTTACAAAATCAGTGATGCAGAATATAAAAGTTTTCTCCATTTTGAAGATGATTCTGAAGATGATGAACCCGTTACTTCTGTTGATGATTTTGGTTCTCTGGCATCTGAGGCTGCAGGAGAAATAGAAGTCTATGCTCCGGAAGAGGATGTCCCTAACGAATTTATGGCATCTGATGCACCGATTATCAAGCTTGTTAATGGTATACTTACCAAGGCAATTAATGATGGTGTCAGCGATATTCATATTGAACCCTTTGAAAAAACATTCCAGGTTCGGTATCGGCTTGACGGATCCATGTATAAAGCCATGAATCTTCCTTTAAGTATTAAAAATGCGGTTATTTCAAGAATTAAAATTCTTGCATCACTTGATATTGCAGAAAGAAGAGTTCCCCAGGACGGCAGAATTAAACTTCGATTAGGTAAAAATAAATCTATTGATTTCAGGGTCTCTACTTTACCGACACTTTTTGGTGAAAGTATTGTCATGCGTATCCTTGATCAAAGCGCCCTGAATATTGATTTGACCAAAATGGGTTTTGAACCATCCACTTTTGATAGCCTGAAAAGAGCTATTTCACTACCTTACGGACTCATACTTGTCACAGGTCCTACAGGAAGCGGGAAAACAACTACACTCTATTCTGTACTGAACCGGTTAAATAAAGATGATATCAAAATATTAACCGCAGAAGACCCGGTTGAGTTTAATTTTAAAGGAATTAATCAGGTTGCTGTAAAAAATGAGATCGGAATGACCTATGCGACAGCATTAAAAGCATTCTTACGGCAAGACCCCGATATCATTATGGTGGGTGAAATCAGAGATATGGAAACGGCAGAAATCGCCATTAAGGCAGCAATGACAGGTCATCTTGTTTTTGCAACCCTTCATACAAATGACTGTCCTTCAACCATAGGACGTCTTGTAGACATTGGTATTCCTTCATATATGCTGGCATCAGCCATTACCATGCTTTTATCCCAACGTCTGACCAGAAGACTCTGCCCTGAATGTAAACAGATAGTTACTGGCCATACCCCTAAAGATCTTGAACTTCATGGATTTTCAAAAGATGAAATCCAAGATTTGAAAATATATGGTCCCAAAGGTTGCGGCCATTGCAATGGAACAGGATATAAAGGGAGAGTCGGACTCTATGAATTAATGGAAATCACAGATGAGGTCGGAAAAGCCATTAGTGCTGAAGTGTCCGAAGATCAACTCAGAAAGGTTGCTGTGGCCGAAGGAATGGTAACACTTAGAGACGCTGGCCTTGAAAAAATCAGAACATCAGAAACCTCTCTAGAGGAAATTTTAAAAAAGACCACCATTACTAAAGAATCTTTGCCTGCTTACCTGATAAATCCTGATGTTGAACGATATGAAGATAAAGATGTTATTATCAGGGAAGACAATACAGATATTGATTTTTTTAAGCTAATTCAAGGCGGGTTATACGTTGTTAAAGGCGGTAAAAAAATTGCTGAAATTGTTCAACCCGGAGATTATTTCGGGGAAATGTCAGCCATCACAGGAGAACCCAGGTCAGCGTCTATTCTATCCAAGGGACGATCACAGGTTAAACGTTTTCCCGGGGATAAATTAACTGAGGTAATAGAAAAATATCCTGATGTGGCAAAACATTTGTTTGGTGTTCTTGCAGCAAGGCTTTCCAAGACAAACCAACAACTGATCAGTGTAATCAAACAGATTAAAAATGCACAACCCAAGTAGGCAGATTATATCATTAAAGACCTCTTATTGAAATATCTATCTTTTTCACTGTATATACAGCCACAATATTGTTGACGATACATATTAAGCTGCTTGGATTCATCAATCCCAAATCTCCAGCCCTCCCTGAAATCATGGTATAAAAATTTTAAGTCATATTCCCTGGCAATGGCCTCCCCGATTTTTCTGATTTGATCATGTTTCTGGAATTTGCTGTATAAAAGGGTGGTGGAAAAGCCGTCAAATTTTCCTTTTTTGGCCACAAGGGCTGTTGCTTTAAGCCTGTCGTAATAACAATATAGACATCGATCCTTTTCTCTGAAAACAACGGATTGCAGAAATTTTTCAATCTTGTAATCCTTTTGATAAATTACCTTTAGCCCAATGGATGTGGAATAGTATTTTAGTGTGTCTTCCCTTTTTTGACACTCTTGAAAGGGATGGATATTATGTCGATAAAAAAATCCCATTACCTCCATGTCCATCTGTTGCAATACTTTAACCGGATAAATAGAACATGGAGCACAGCAAATGTGGAGTAATAGTTTCAATCTCTGCTCCCGAATATAGAGGTCCCGATCCTTATCATTGTAGATCCTTCTACTATGGCAACTTTAAAATAAATACTCATCCCCATGGACAGGTGCTCCATGGATACAGTTTCAAATTTTTGATTCAAGATTTTTTCTTTAATCCAGACCAATTGCTGAAAATAGATTCTGGCCTGATCAGGGTCTGAAAAATATGGCGGCATGCACATTAATCCCTTAACTGCAATATTTGCATAGGTATGGATTTGAGTTGTCAATTGAATGGTATCCTCTATACTGGTACCGGATTTTGTGTCTTCTTCACCAATATTTACCTGAACAAGTATTTTCTGGATTTTATTAATTTTTCTGGCCTGCTTATCTATTTCCCTGGCAAGTTTTATAGTATCAACCGTGTGAATATAATCAAAATACTTAACTGCAACTTTTGCTTTATTGGACTGGAGATGGCCTATAAAATGCCAGCAGGCAGAATCCTTTCCAATTTTATCAATTTTATCAATTGCTTCTTGAATATAATTTTCACCAAAATGTTTTGCTCCTGCTTTGATGCCTTCCATTATGGCTTCTACGCTTTTTCTTTTACTGACAGCTATCAATCGAATCTTTTCAGGCCTGCGGCCACAGGACTTGGCAGTTTCAATAATATGTTTATGTATTTTATCAAGGTTATCTTTGATGGATGACATGATGATTTAAGTCCTTAAAATTGGATGATATTTAAATTCATTAGTGTTTCAATGACTTCACAAACAGGCAATCCCACAACATTGGAATAGGAGCCTGAGATTCGTTTAACCAGAACTGCTCCGATTCCCTGTATCGCATAGGAACCTGCTTTGTCAAATGGTTCTCCTGTGTTTACATACCATTGTATTTCCCGGGGAGTTAAACATTTAAAAAATACTTTTGTTTCAACGGATTGTGTAATTATACAGTTTTTTTCCTGATTGACTATAGAAAAACCTGTAAATACGCTGTGTTCACAATTATTTAATTTGTTCAGCATTGGAATGGCATCTGTTTTTGACCGTGGCTTGCCAAGGATTTGATCATCCACAACAACTATGGTATCTGCTCCCAGAACCCAGCCATCTGGATAAAACTAGGAAATATTTTTTGCTTTTAAAAAAGAGAGCTCTTTTACATATTTTTCAGGATTTTTTATTGAAATACCTGCTTCATCAGTGGTAGGTGGAACAATTTTAATGCTTAACCCAAGCTGTTCAAGGAGCTCTCGCCTTCTGGGAGATTTGGAGGCCAATATTATTTTTTTTGTACCAATTAATTTCATAGAGTTCTCTTTTATCAGAAATACTTCAAAGTGACAATCTTCAGGTTTTAAGCTTCAGGTTTTAAGCTTGCAAAATTTTGAAAAATGTTATAAAAAAATCAAGAATTTGCCTGGGTGGCGGAACTGGTAGACGCAAGGGACTTAATAACCCTCGGCCAATATGGCTGTACGTGTTCTATTCTCGTCCCAGGTACCACTTAATAATAAAGGGTTTTGGCCTTTTAACCAAAGCCCTTTATTAAATTACAGTCTTTGTAAAACCAAAATAAAGCTATCATTTTACGGGTGACCTTCAGGTTATGGATAAAATTAAAATCATTGGCGGCAACCCACTTCATGGTGAAGTGAATATCAGCGGGGCCAAAAATGCCGCACTTCCCTTAATTGCTTCAAGTATTCTGGTCAATGGTAAAATTACTTTTACCAATGTCCCAGACCTTATGGATATTACCAGCATCAGGCTTCTTTTGGAAGATTTGGGAGCAAACTGCAAGATTTCAAAAGGTTTTCTTGAAGTTGATGGTTCTTTCATCAACAAAATTGAAGCAGAATATGATCTTGTCAGAAAAATGAGAGCTTCTATTCTTGTCCTGGGTCCCCTTGTTGCAAGATTCGGTCATGCAAAGGTGTCGTTACCAGGTGGGTGTGCCATTGGAGCAAGGCCGGTAAACATGCATCTTGCTGGCCTTGAAGCCCTGGGTGCAAGTATCAAGATCCAGCATGGTTATATTGAAGCCACGGCAAGCCGGCTTATAGGTAATGATATTTATTTTGATATGCCCACAGTTACTGGTACTGAAAATTTAATGATGGCGGCAACCCTTGCAAAAGGAACCAGTGTATTGAGAAATGCCGCAAGGGAGCCTGAGATTGTTGCCCTTGCAGATGCTTTAAATAAAATGGGTGCAAAAATAAAAGGGGCCGGAACAACCATTATTTCCATTGCAGGCGTAAAATCCCTTAATCCGGTTGACATAAAAATAATACCAGACAGGATAGAAACCGGCACTTTTATGGTAGCCGCCGCTGCAACAGGAGGCGATGTCCTAATTAAAGGATGTGAACCAGATCACATTGGTGGTATTATCAATAAGCTAAAAGCCACTGGAACCATTGTTAAATCATTTACAGACAGCATCAGAATTATCAATGATAAGCCCATTAAGAGTGTGGATATTAAAACCCTGCCATATCCTGGTTTCCCAACCGATATGCAGGCCCAGTTCATGACCTTGATGACCATTGCAAATGGAAATAGTATCATTCATGAATCCATTTTTGAAAATCGGTTTATTCATGCTAATGAACTCCTTCGAATGGGGGCTGATATTTCAATATCAAGTGGAAATGTTGCCATGATCAGGGGGGTAAAAAAACTGCAGGCAGCACAGGTGATGGCCTCTGATTTAAGAGCCAGCGCATCCCTTGTTATTGCAGGACTGGTTGCGGAAGGGACAACTATTATTTCCCGAATATATCACATGGACAGGGGTTATGAAGCCATTGAAAAAAAATTTTCACTGCTGGGAGCAAAAATAGAACGTATTCCATAAAATTTTAAATTATTAGGTGAGAACATGTGAAAACATTTTTCAAACCCTTAAACCCCGCATCCTTTTTTATTTTTATAACACTTATGGCAGGGATTTTAGCGGGTAGCATTTCTCCTGATGATAAGACCTTTGTTTTCCCTGCTGTTTTTTGTTTGTCTGTCCTTATCTGTCTGTCCCTGTATTCATATAAAAAATTCGCTTTTCTCTTTTTTCTCGGATTGGTTTTCTGCTGTGGCTATCTTTCCATTCAGATCAAGTTAACCTCTGATTTACCTTCCCATCATATTTCTAATTATCTGGATACAAAAAAAATAAAAATCACGGGCAGGGTTGTTTCATTTAAAAAGCACTATAAAAAAAAATACTCCATGATAGTTTTGCCTCAAACTATTGAAACAAAAGATAATATAAAAAAAAAGGACACTGGCAGAATTATATTAAATATTTATGGATTATCAGAAACAATCCCGGAATTCGGGGATTATATCCTGTTTGAGTCTTCAATTAAATCCATAAGAAATTTTATGAATCCTGGTGCTTTTGATTATAAAAGTTTTTTAAAATTAAAGGGAATATATGGTACAGCATATAGTTATCCTGGAAAAATAAAAATCTTGACACAAACAGATGAAATCAATTTTTTCTTAAAACTGATCCGCAAAATAGAAAACTTGAGAACAGGTTATTATGATTTTATATTAACCCACGCAAAAGACTTAGAAACCTCCAAAATAATAGTTTCTTTAATTACCGGGAAAAAAGAAGTTATTTCGCAGGATATGCGGGATTTGTTGTCCAAAGCTGGAATCAGTCACCTTTTAGCTATTTCAGGGTTTCATCTTTCCATTGTCAGTCTCTTTTTTTTTCTTCTTTTTTACCAGGTTTTATCCTTTTTCCCCAGGCTTGCGATTTCAGGAAAATCTAAAAAAATTGCCGGTATATTAAGCCTTTTTCCCCTGATCGGATATGCCATTTTTTCAGGATTTTCTCCCTCCACTCAGCGAGCTCTCATAATGATAATTGTTTTATTGTTTTCCTTTGTTTCTGAAAAAGAAAAAGATATTGTTTCAAGCCTTTCCATTGCAGGAATTTTAATTTTAGCCCTGGACTCAGCAGCACTTTTTTCCATATCTTTTCAATTATCATTTATGGCAGTAGTTTTTATTGCCGGTGGTATCTTTCTGTTAAAGAGACATTTTTTAATACAAAAGAAAAATATAA
>JAQICW010000335.1 GCA_027858355.1 Desulfobacula sp. | reverse complement strand
TTAAAAATCTGGTTGAACATATTCAAAAAATTTCACGAAAACCTATCATTCTGGGAGGGCCTGCTTTTTCAATAATGCCTGAACAAATATTGAAATTTATGGATGCTGATTTCGGGATTGTAGGAGAAGGGGAAATTTCGTTTAATAAGCTGATTGATACCATCTCAGCCGGTGTTAAAACAAAAAAAATCATATACCCCTTTAAAACACCCATCACTCAAAATGGTTTTTTCTCTCCACTTTATGAAAAAGAACTTGTGGCGTATTACTTTGATCAAAGCGGCATGTTTGGTGGACCCAAAGAGACACGCGCAACAGTTCAGGAAGGATTAAAAAATATAGACCGGTTAAAAAAATGTGCGGTCTTTGTATTTTCAGGCATCCGAATCCTTCCGAAAACAGGACTATGTGAAATTGCCGTTAAGGAAGGAATCATTTCCAGTAACGACAACCTCTTAAAACCCTGCTATTATGTTTCTCCTCTTGTTGATAAGAACTGGATGGATATAAAAATCAAAGACGCTTTCCACAAGAAAAAAGACCGGTTTTTCCCACCGGAAGAAGGCCAGATGAGGATGAGAGCACTAAAAATGTTTGGTTTCAGGGGATTGTTATGGGACATAGCTATCATTCCTAAAAATCGTAAAAAAAGGTAGTTTGACTAAAAATAAAGATCAAAGCCCCTGGGGGCTTATTTTAATCCTGTTCGGAGCCGGGATTCTGTCTGCCTTTCAGGTCGGCAAGGTGCCACCTGTCTTGTCAGATATCAGGCTTGATCTTGTGATCAGCCTGTTTTATGCGGGATGGATTTTATCAATTTTTAATCTTACCGGCCTTTTGCTTGGGGCCTTCACAGGGGCAATTGCCGATGCCATTGGCCACCGCCGCCTGATGCTTACCGGTCTTGTCTTTCAAATTACAGGCTGTCTTCTGGGATCCTTGACGGATTCCTTTTATGGATTGCTTGCAACCAGGTTTCTTGAAGGGGCCGGCTTCCTGGCAGTTGTTGTCAGCGCCCCGACACTGATTTTCCAGGTGGTAAAGCCTAAAGATATGACTGTGGCCCTTTCCATCTGGACCTGTTATCTTCCGGCCGGGGCCTCTTTGATGATGATCCTGGTGCCATTTATTTTAACGGGCACGGACTGGAAAGGCCTTTGGCAAATCAATGCCGTCATATTGATGGCCTATACCCTGTTACTTTCAAAAAAGACGTCCCATATCAAATTCATGAACCAATCAACTTCAGTAACCGTCAAAAAACTGATACAGGATGTTATAAGGACATCCACCAGCGCCGGGCCATTGATTCTTGCATTAATTTTTATCACCTATGCCCTGCAATGGCTGACAGTCATGGGGTTTTTACCCACACTGATCCTTGAGAAATATGGATTTTCCAAATCCATGGCCTCGATTTTGACGGCCGCCATGGTCTTTGTTAATATTTTTGGCAACCTTGCAGGTGGCAGGCTGTTGAAAAGAGGCATCAACCGATGGAAATTAATCGCATTTGCCTGCACGGTAATGGGATTGAGTTCCATTGCCATATATTCTGCCGATGCTAGCTTTATATTAAACTATACAGGGTGTCTTATCTTTTCTATTTTTGGCGGTTTAATCCCTGCCTCTATCCTTGGGGCAGTCCCTGATTATGCACCCTCAAAAAACCTGATTGCAACCACTAACGGGCTTGTGATTCAGGGCGGACAGGCAGGCCAGGTAATGGGTCCGCCGATGCTGGCATATCTTGTTTCCCAGACAGGGTCGTGGTCGTGCGGGTCATGGTTTCTAGGAAGCGTTGCCCTTTTGGGCCTTGTATTAAGCCTGTGTCTTTCCCGTCTTAAACCCGGAATCAGGTCTTAACATAGTGTTTGAACGAAAACTCACCCATCTACTGCGTTGCTGCAAAATCCTGAAATCCTCATGTACAGTAGTACACTCCGGTTTCAAAATTTTTTGCGCCTTGTATATGGGCAACTTTTCGCCCAAACACGGGGTTTTCGGTCAGGCACTAACATAGACTGGATTTCACCTATTTTCCCTTTGATTTTCTGGCCCTTCGTAAAGTTAAAAATATATTACCGCTAAAAATTAAGAATGCCCCTGCCCATCCAGAAGCAGAAAGGGCCGGATCCATTGCAATGACAGGGCCTAACACGGCGGCCAGCAGAATCCGTGTTGAAGAGATAATACCCCCTTCAATGGCAGTCACATATTTAAACCCGATGGTAATCAGATATTGGCCGATAATGCCTGATATGGCACAGTAAAAAAGATATTTCAACTCTAAAAACTGGGGCATATGGATCTTATTAAAGAATGCAATATATATCAGTACAGACCCAAGACCAAATAAAAAAAACAGGGTGGTTTCAGTATCATGTTCCTGCCTTGAAAGATTAAGGCACATCATTGAAATCGCTGCACTGATCCCTGATGCCAGCGCCCATAAAGAATTCAGATGAAAGTTTATTTTTCCCGGTGTAAGAATCAGCCAAACCCCTGCAAATGCAATGATAACAACAATAATTGCAATCACATCCCGCTGTTCCTTTAAAAACATCCATGAAAAAATTGCGATAAACAATGGATAGGTCATATTTAAAATATTGGCCTGGGCAACAGATGTTAAATCCACACCTTTAAAAAAACAATATACTGCAACACAATTGCAAACCGTCCTTCCAATTAGATATCGTTTCTTTTTTATCTTGATTTTTTTCTTTTTAAGGGCAAGCAGGATCAGTACACTGATAAATCCCAAAAAAAATCTTGCAAACACGAAAAGTGCCGGATCAATATGTAATCCTTTGATCTTGGCCCACTTGATAATAACTGTGGCCAGGTAAAAAAAGAAAGCAGAGCCGAAAATACAAATGCATCCCAGCAATACCTTTATGTTAAACTGAATTTTCAAAATTAAATTTCCCTATTGTGATTAAACTATAGAAGAGGGGACTTCTTGATAAGGAGAGGATAAAATATTTTCCTATGAAAAATCATCACCCAGGTTCTTGTTTTCCCAGATAATATTATCAAGGATTCCCTTAAAATAGGGAGTGATATTCTCAAATTGTATGGCAATTCCATTTTCTTCCACCCTGACTATCATTCCTTGAAGCTTGAAGGATTTATCAGCACCTGGAACGGAAAAAACAACCTTCACCATTTTCTCAGGTTCAAATTTCCCAGTGGTGTTGATGTAAAGACCACTGGCACTGATATCAATGGTATCGGTCTGAATGACTCTGTTACCAAGCCCCACATCAATATCTGATTTGGCTTTTAAACGTTGATATTCTCTTTGTTTGCCGACTTGCCAGGTATTAAGGATTTCAAGAATCTCTTTTTGCTGATCATGGGTAAGATTGCGAACTTTTTTTATAATTTCATCCAGCATTTTACTATGGTTCCCGTTCTTTGTTTGTGGTAGTTATTCTGTATTAAAACACCTGTTTTCTATAAACCATTTCAAGCTGTTTAACAACCCAAATCCCTTGGATTATTTTTTATTTCCTTTGCCCTGTTTATGATTTATTATTAGTCAGATACCTTGAATTTGAAATTATCCATTAAAATTGCATGTAAAAGGATAAACATAAAAACTTACAGGTCGGATATCAGAAAGGAATCTTGATTATTCTCCGTACATATCGGTTATTAGTTTTCGTACTCTTTTAAAATATTAAATATCATTTGATCTAATGTTTTACCTGGGGTATATATAGCTATATCTGTCCACATTAAATAGAGGTGTGCATATGCGAACTATACAAATGACCCTGGATGACAACTTGGTTCAGTCTGTCGACAAGGTGGTCAAAGAACTCAAAACGACACGATCTGCTTTCACACGTAATGCTTTACGAGATGCAATTAATAATTTTAGTATTAGCCGTCTTGAAGAGAAGCACAGGAGGGGATATGAGTTGCATCCTGTGAATAAGGAAGAGTTCAGCGTGTGGGAAGAGGAGCAAAATTGGGGGGATGAATGAAGAAAGGAGAGATTAGATGGTATACATTTAAAGCACCCGACAAGAAACGTCCCGTGTTGATTTTGACCCGCAACTCCATTTTGGAATACCTTGGAGAAGTTACTATTGCACCGATCACATCAACAATCAGAGATATAGCAAGCGAAGTCTTTTTGTCGAAAATTGATGGTATGCCAAGAGATTGCACCATCAATTTTGATCATATCCAGACAGTCTCAAAAGGGAAACTGGGTTCACTCATTACGACTCTTTCCCCGCAAAAAAAAGAACAAGTGCGGCAAGCAGTCTTATTTGCATTAGGTTTATAAATTAGGAACAAAGACAGTGGAGAGACAACAATCGCATTCACTACGGGATAGCCAACCCGGTCGACAAAACCGATTAACAATTAAAAAAAAGAAAAAACATGGAAAAAGACCAACTTAAATTTGACAAAGAGATCCTTGCCTTACGGGCACAAATTGATGAAATTGATTGGCAGATACTTTCCCTTCTTGCCCAACGACAGGGCCAGGTTGAAAAGGTGGTCAAATTAAAAAAAAAGCACAATATCCCGGTGTACCATCCTGCAAGAGAAGAAGATCTGATTTCAAAACTTCGGGTACAGGCTGCCAAAGCAAATCTTGACCCGGATTTCATGGAAGACCTTTATCGGATAATTTTAAAGCAGTCCCGTGTAAAGCAGATAGACCAAATGCAAAGTAAAGGTGTCAGGCCGGACACCAGTATTTTAATCATTGGGGGTGATGGCCAGATGGGGCAATTTTTTGCTTCACTCTTTCACAAATCCGGTTATGAGGTCAGGATCCTTGAAAAAAAGGATTGGAACAAAGCAAAACAGCTTTGCGAAAATATTGATCTTGCCCTTATCTGCGTTCCCATTGAGAAAACCTGCGATATTATTGAAGAGATTGCGCCATTTCTTGGACCGAATACCATTCTTGCCGACCTGACCAGCATAAAAGCCAGGCCATTGGAAAAAATGCTGGATGCACATCCAGGGCCTGTGACAGGCCTTCACCCTTTATTTGGTCCTGATTCAGGCTCTCTTGACAAACAGATCGTTATTGTTACCCCGGGAAGGGATTCGAATCACTGCGAGTGGCTGGTGGACCAGCTGACCCGCTGGGGTGCTGTTATTGTTCCTTGCAGTGCAAAAGAACATGATGAAATCATGGACATTGTCCAGGCTTTGCGCCATTTTGCCACCTTTAGTTTTGGACAGTTTTTATATGAAAAAAATGCCAGCATTGAAAGGACCCTTGAGTTTTCAAGCCCGATTTATCGTCTTGAGCTGGGAATGGTGGGCAGGTTGTTTGCCCAGGATGCTTCTCTTTACTCTGAAATTATTTTTGCGACAAAACAACGGCGGCAACTTTTAAAAGACTATATTGCATCCTTAAATAATCATCTTGAAATGCTGGAAGCCAATGACAAACATCTTTTTATTGAAAAATTCGACCATATTGCTCAATGGTTTGGTCCCTTTAGCGAGCAGGCAATGCGTGAAAGCACATTTCTGATCAACAAATTGATTGAAAGGTTTTAAATTCATTTTTCATTGCTTTAAATTTTGTAACTATTCAACTCTTATGCTTGAAACCGCCCTATCCGATGGATATTTTTGTTCGATGCTAAACGCTTAACCTCCTGCAAATATCCATCAGACAGGGCTATGAGATAATTTCTTTTAACGGGCTGAACTATTACTAAATTTTTTCATATTGTTTTAATTTCTTTAACAGGGTTTTCCTTGTAATACCAAGTCTTCTGGCAGCTTCACTCTTGTTGCCCTGGGCTGATTCAAGGGTGGAAAGAATAGCTTTTTCTTCTATCTGGGAAAGCCTGATATTTCCAAAATTCGTTTCCCCTTCAATTCCTTCAGCAGCCTTTACCTTTATAAACGAAAGGTCTTCTTTGCAGATATAGTCAGACCTGGCAAGAACCACACCCCTTTCCACGCTATTCATCAATTCCCTGACATTGCCTTCCCATTCATACCGGATCATGGCATCCATGGCATCTGAAGAAAAGCCTTTTATATCTCTTTTATTTTTCTTTGAAAAAATTTCTAAAAAATGATTTGCCAGGGTTGGAATATCTTCTTTTCTTTCCCTTAAGGGAGGGATCTCGACACTCACAACGTTAAGCCGATAGTATAAATCCTGGCGAAAGCCTCCCTGTTCTGACATTTGCTTTAAATTCTTATTGGTTGCAGCAATAATCCTCACATCTGTTTTAATATTTTCATCACTTCCCACGGGTGTGATCTCTTTTTCCTGGATTACCCTTAACAGCTTTGCCTGCATGGCAAGGCTCATCTCACCGATTTCATCCAAAAGTATACTGCCCTTGTCTGCCAGTAAAAACCGTCCTTTTCTTTTTTTATCTGCACCAGTGAATGATCCTTTTTCATGACCGAAAAGTTCGGACTCAAGCAGGGTCTCAGTAATAGCGGCACAATTAATCCTTACATAGGGATGATCTTTTCGTGAAGAATTAAAATGAATGGCTGATGCAACCAGTTCCTTGCCCGTTCCTGATTCGCCCATGACCAGAACATT
The DNA here is from genome assembly GCA_027858355.1 of Desulfobacula sp. The sequence goes on along the minus strand of JAQICW010000335.1, from coordinate 5,023 downwards.
TGCGTCAGTGGGTGCCACCATGTGAATAGTATCAAGCAGGGAAAGAATGGCAGGACTTTTTCCAAGAATGTCATGGGAAAAATCTTTCTCCTTTAACCGGATCTTCAAATGCCTGTTTTCTGTTTTTAAAGAAATACTTTCAAATATATGTTCAATGGTTAATTTCAGTTTATCAAAATCCAGGGGTTTGGTCAGGTAATCATAGGCCCCGATTTGCAAAGCTTCCACAGCAGTTTGTACTGATGAATAGGCCGTCATGATGATCACGGGCAAAGAAGGATTATAGGCTTTAATCAACTGCAGTGCTTCCATCCCGGACATTTTCACCATTTTCATATCCATCAAAACAATATCAAAGGGCTGGTTTTTTACCATATCAACGGCCATCGCCCCATCATCTGCCAGATGAATCACAAGCCCCCAATCTGCCATCACTGTCTCAAGCATTCTGGCATGGGCTGCATCATCGTCAACAACAAGTATTTTTTTCATTTTTATCCTTTTATGAAACAGGCAGATTGATAATAAAACACGTACCCTTACCTTTTTTGCTCTCCACACGAATGCTTGCATCAAGATTTTCAATGATCCTGTGAACGATTGAAAGGCCAAGCCCTGTGCCCGTGGGCCGGGTGGTAAAATAGGGATCAAAAATCAAATCAAGGGATGCCTCATCTATACCCTGGCCGTTATCCTTAACCCTTATTTCAATCTGCTCATCCATGGCCGCATCCTGTACCTGTATCTCCAGTATTCCTTTGTCATCCAACGCCTCTATGGCATTGATATATAGGTTTAAAAGGACCTGATTCATCCGGTCGCCGTCCGTGTGAATTACTATTTTTTTTGTATCAATATTGACCTTTGTTTCAATATTTTTTTGCCCCAGATCATGGTGAACAAGTTTTAAAGAATGGGAGATCATCTCTTTGATATCCACTTGTTTTTTTTCAACGGCCATGGGTTTTGCAAACTCAAGCAACTGGGTAACGGATCGATTGATACGTTCCACTTCCTTAACCATGATCTGTGCAATCTCCTTGTCTGAGTCTTTGTCCTCATATCGTTTACCAAAATAAGTTGCAAACCCTTTGATGGAACTCAAAGGATTTCTGATTTCATGGGCAACACCTGCTGCAAGCTTTCCAATGGCTGCAAGGCGCTTGTTTGTCTCCACCTGTTTTTTAAGCTCCCTTATCTGGGTGAGATCTCTGAAAAGAAATAAATATCCCATGATTTGATTTTCATAATCCTTAATAGGGGATGCAGTTATATCCAGACCAACTTTTCGGTTTGGAGCAACAACAAGATTGATCTCCCGGTTGAGAACATCTTGAGATATTTCCATTTCCTTTATCAATTCAACCATTTGCGGATAGGGTTGAGTCAAATCCCCTCCTAAAATATTTTTTGCAGCATTGTTCACAGATGTGATTTCATGATCAGGATTAATCGTAATAAGTCCTGAGGGCATGTTCTGGATCACATTATCGGAAAATGCCTTAACACTTGTCAGGGAAGCTTTTGCAGACCTGTACGCCTGGAAAACAAACAAAGCTGCCATGCCGACACATCCCAATATAAAAAAAAGAATGCCCCGCAACACTGTCTCTTTTAATAATTCGTCCCGGGCAATCCTTGCCCTTTCCATGGAAAGGCCTGCAAAAATATAATGTTCCGCCATTTCAGGCAGCATATCCCCCTGGTGTTTAAGATAGGTTTGACTCCAGTCCTTGTTCTCTTTTTCAAACTTCGACATATCAGGCGAATTATGATACGTGTGCATTGGCACTCCATCCATTCGCATATGCCGCCGCCTGGCACCGGACTTGATCGGTACAAAGCGCTTGAACACTTCAAAAACCTGGCTCTGATCTTTTTGCAGTCTTACCCTGTGATAGACCATGGCCGTATCTTCATTTATCTTTACCGTCCCGGGCATGGCATCAAAAATCTGTCCCACCAAGGATGCATCCGAGTGTGCCACGATCCGGCCATCCTTTGATGTAATCATCATATAGATAACTTCAGGCTGCAACGCGGTTTCCAAAAGCATGGCCTGGATTCTTTTTGCCCCCCATTGCATGGTGAACATTCCCGTTCGGGTTCCGGCCTCAAATGTCCTGATCAATGAAACACCCTTTTCCAATAATCTCTGGGTGAAAAATTCCTTTTCTTTCTCAAGCCTGTCAAGGGTCATGAATGTGAAAATCGGTAACATGATCAATAAAATACCAATGAGAAATAAAGGGGATATCAAGGTAAACTTATATTTTTTCATTTTTTTTAATGTTTTTTTTTACGTTATACTTTTATATGAAAGTATTGAGATATGAGTTTTGAGTAGCGAGAAAAACTATCAGCTTAGCTTCTCTCACCATTCACCATTTACTTATTATAAGCAAAAACAATACCATGAAACAAACGCCTTTGTTTCAGGTGCTACTTTATTTCCAGACATCATAATCATTGGGTACTTTCTATACACCTGGATACACAAAACTGGGTAAAAAGTATACACTATCACAAATTCAATAGCAATGCTTGAATTTACATAATTTTAAATATATATTGAAAAATCAATAATTTATAAAATACTTTCCCTTTTGGCACACCATTTGCTATATCCTGTTTCAACAAGTGATCAAAAGATCAATTAACAAAACAACCTTAAATTGGAGTGTATTATGAAAAAATCAATCATTATCATCAGTTCACTACTTATTGTTGCTCTTGTATCAGGAAGCGCATTTGCATGGGGCCAGGGCAAATGCCAGGGCAGAGGAATGGGTTACAGCGATAATCAAGACTGTCCGAGATATGGAGGAGAGCAAGGTGCCTTCAATGACTTGTCCAAGGATCAGATAGATGCCCTGAGTGCACTTCGCCAGGGATTCATTGATGAAACCTATGAGCTGAGATATGCAAAATTTGCAAAACGTCAGGAAATGAGAATGCTCATGGAAACATCTGAACCAGACAGGGCCAAACTTGGCAAATTATCCCAGGAACTCACTGATCTGCAAAAACAGATAAGAGACAAACGTATCGACTTTATGTTGGCTGCAAAAAAAATCGCGCCTGAACTTGGCATGGGTAAAGGTTTTGGCCAGGGTCGAGGCGAATGGTCAGGCAGGGGCGGCCAGAGAGGTTGCCAGGGACAGGGATATGGCCGAGGCTGGCATCATAACAATTAGATTCTAATTTTGATTCTAATCTGATTCCCCATAAAAACGCCTGGAAGATGAAATCATCTTCCAGGCGTTTTTTTATTTTTCTTCAAGCGTTACATGATTTTTCAACACACCGATTTTTTCAATTTTTGTTTCCAGCACATCACCAGGAGCAAGATACACAGGCGGTTTTCTGATAAATCCCACCCCGCTTGGTGTTCCCGTTAATATAATTGTTCCGGGCATAAGCGTGGCAGATTCGGATAGATATGAAATGATCTGGGCCACAGAAAAAATCATATCGCTTGTATTGCTCTTCTGCATGGAATTCCCATTTAACACACACTCAATACCCAGGTTATCAGGATCGGAAAGCTCGTCCGGGGTCACGATCCAGGGACCAAAGGGACAAAAGGTATCAAAACTTTTCCCTTTTACCCATTGCTTTCCACCTGCATGCTTCTGCCATCTTCTGGCGGAAATATCATTGGCACAGGTATATCCCAGGACATAATCAAATGCTTTTTCCGGCAAAACATTTTTGGCATTCTTTTTTATGACCACGGCAAGCTCAGCCTCATAATCCACTTCAGGAATCTTTACACAGGAGGCCGGGATTCTGATATCATCCAGATGACCTGCTGCCGCACCCAGATTCTTCATAAACACAACGGGATATTTTGGTAATTCAAGTCCCGTCTCTTTGGCATGGAGTTTATAATTTAACCCAATGCAAAAAATGACTTTGGGTGAAATCGGGATTAAAATTTTTTTAACGGGTTTTCTTTTACCAGTATTGGAAAAATCAGTATAAATATCCCCCTTGATCACGGAAGCACTTTCATTAGCAAAATCACAACCCGTATAGATTTTATTGTCATCACTTTCAAACCTTAGTATTTGCATGTTTATTTTCTCCAGTTATTCATATATATGATTAAAAAAGTTGCTTATTTTTTAATATAATTAAAATCATTGCCATAAAAGGTCAAGCCCCTTTAAACCATGAGACGGAATATGGAAAAACTATTCATTGGTCTTCCTGACAAAAAAGCAGATTTAATCATCTTGATTTTAACCTCTCAAAATATTGAAAATCATGCTGAACGAGAAAATAATTTATTTAATATCCTTGTAAATGAAGCAGATATGGAAAAAGCCCGGATCATGGTTGAGACCTATTATAAAGAAAATAAATTTTTCAGGCTCAAACAACAATTACAACAAATTCCCATATCCTCATTTAAATCATATCCAGCCTTTTGTATCATGGGACTGCTCTGGATTATTCATGCAGCCTGTATCCATTACCATATACATGAAGCCATGATATTAAAATATGGAGCCTCTGCCCTTTTTATCCTCCAGGGAGAGACCTACAGGGCTATTACAGCTCTGTTCCTGCATGCAGATGCTCGCCACCTTGCAGGCAATATGGCTGGCATGCTCATTTTCGGGGCACCCTTTATCAGCCTTTCCGGGTTTGGAGTGGGACCTTTTATGCTGCTGTTAGCCGGGACCCTTGGCAATCTTTTCAATGCTCACCTTTACCAGACGGCCCACCTTTCCATTGGGGCCTCAACAGCCGTCATGGCGGCGGCAGGCCTTCTTGTGGCCTTCCAGGTAACGCAAAAAGGAAAGCCGCCTAGATTGAACAATCTGATGCCTGTCTTTGCTGGAGCCTTGATGGTCGGTATGTTCAGCCAGGGAGAACGTACAGATGTTATGGCTCATATCTTTGGATTTTTAAGCGGACTAGGATCAGGCATTATTTTCTTTCCCTTAAACAGAACACTTGTCTTTCCTCAAAAGGATTTCATCGCCCTTTTTATAACCATCCTTATCATTGC
>JAQICW010000744.1 GCA_027858355.1 Desulfobacula sp. | reverse complement strand
AGGGGAGAGGTGTCTTCAAACAGGTTCTGGTCCTTTGAAAAAAGAATGAGTGCCGAGTCCGATTGGTTCCCCATGGTGATGTGGCGTTCATCGGCCTTGAGGAGCAATGATTTTGACCCATCATGGGTATAGATCCGGATGGGTTCCATCCATTTGTCAGCATGGTGAATCACATGCCCTGCCGTGGCAATGGCAATCATTGATTTTGCCGGATTTGAAAAACACAAAAACCCGGTACCGTGACCTGTGGGTGTATCTATCTTTACAATACAGGCGAGACTTGAGTTAACCGCATCAGACCAGTGCATGGGCGATTCCTTTTTGATTTGTGTCAGGGGTTTTAGATGATAGGCCGACCGGCCTATTGATTTTAGCCGGCTCAGGAGAACTGTTTGGGTGCATCAGCGGCACAGGTGCCAATGCTGGCTCCCATGAAGCTGGAAGCGCTCATCTTCTTGGTAATATCAGCACTTTTGCATTCTGGACAATGGATACTTCCTTCTTCTCCGGCAAAGACCAGTCGTTCAAATTCTTTTTTGCAATTTTTGCATTGATATTCAAAAATAGGCATATGGTGTTTCCTTCAATATCATTATTGATGATACTTTCTTATATCAAGTTTGTGTACCCGGCACAAGATAAACGAGGTCAGGGGTTTTATTAAGTTTACCAGTTTAATATAACTCCGATTGTTAGATAACATTCAACAGCTACCAAAAAAAAATGGGAGCGGCAACATCATTCTTTAAAAAAAATCTATTTTCTGGCAGGATAACACTCAGCTTATCATGATAAGTTGAATTCTTGATAATTCAAATATATGGGAAATAGACGTCATAAAATCGCAACAAAAAACTGGCGACATAACTTGCAATGTGTTGAATTTTAAAATATTGGTTGATGATATCATTAATTAGATATAAAAAAAATCTTTTGAATGGTACTATTTATTTTGATACTTTCTATTTTAATCAAAGACAGAGAGAAAGAATGGACAATTCAAATATTACAGAACCGATAATCCAATCGATGCAAAATAATCCGAATCTAAAAGAATATCGCTGTCCACATTGTAAAAGATTCCTTTTCAAAGGAAATATCAAAAATTTGAATATGGTGTGTCATCATTGTCAGAAAATGATAAGTGCTGATGCAAAGGACCTTGTTAAATCTGAGATTGAATAAAAAACATTAAACCTGGAACATAATTTTTATCATTTCGTATTCCCATATATACCTTTTTATTAAAAATCAGGTTTCCCCTGATTGACATTGTATTTTTTGATTGATATCTACCTGGTAGATAATATCAAACTTCCTATTCATATATATACATCTCCACTGATGATTATTCTGTTCTGTTCAGCGTCAACCTTTCAACATGAAGAAGTTGAATCATACCTATACTTTTCTGATCTATTTTATGAAGCTCTCAATTAGTTATCTGATATTATACAATTTTAGTATCTTGAATAAAAAAAATTCAAACTAAAAAAAATAGGAAATGACAGTATGAATTTAGAAAAAATTTATCAAAAATTACGAAAATTTATGAACACTCTCCCTACTGGTTTTCCTGAGACAGAGTCTGGAGTAGAAATCAAAATTCTTAAAAAGCTTTTCACACCAGAACAAGCAGGTTTATTTATGAAACTTACACTTGAACCAGAAACGGTAGAAAGCGTAGCAATTAGAACAGGTATAGAACCATCGGGATTAAATTTAAAACTTGGAAAAATGGCAACTCAAGGTCTCTTATTCCGTGATTACAAGGATAATAAGACACGTTATCAGGTTTTTCATTTCATTGTTGGTATTTATGAATTTCAGTTAAATACAATTGATAAAGAACTTGCTGAAATGATAGAGGAATATTTGCCCCATTTTGGAATGGCTCTTGCTGGAGCAGGTGTTAAAACAAAACAATTAAGGGTCGCACCAGTATCCTCAGCAATTGATACGTCATCGCCCGTGGCTAATTATAATAGGGTTCGAGAATTAATAAAGAATCAGGAGTTGATCTCTGTCACTAATTGTATTTGTAGAAAAGAACAGGGGCTTTTAGAAAATAACTGTGACTACCCTCATGAAACCTGTTTCGCTTTTGGCAAATTTGCTCATTATTATATTGACAATGAGATGGGAAGGAAAATTAATGTATCTGATGCTATGGAAATATTAGATTTGGCGGAAGAATCAGGCTTGGTACTTTCACCAAGTAATACAAAGGAGATTAGTTTTGTTTGTTGCTGTTGTCCTTGCTGCTGTCCAAATATCAGGTATGCAAAATTCTTCCCCAAACCAGTGGATATGTTCAAAACTTACTATCAATCTTATATTGATCCGGAAACATGTACTTCGTGTCAAGAATGCTTTGAGAGATGTCCCATGGAAGCGATTCAAGAGGGAGAGGAAACTTCAGAAATAATTATAGATCGATGTATCGGTTGCGGGCTTTGTGTCTCAGTATGTCCTGAGAATTCGATTTCTTTAAGATCCATCCCTGGCATTGAAGATCCTCCAGAATTTATAGAAGATGTTTTTCAAAAAATAATAGAAGAAAGACAATTATAAAAGGACAGCTACCATGAATAAAAACTTTATTTTGAGTGCAACAATGGCGGCTAAGAGCGAAATGAATTTAATAATTCAAGACTTTACTAAGCAATTAAATGATAGATTAAACGCACTTTTTAAAGAACCTGATGCCAAATGGATTGATAGAATTATGGTGTTTACATTCGAAAATGAAAAGACGACAAATCCTCAAATAGATGGCTCTCTTAAAGATACCCTGCTTATTGCTGCACAACAAGCAAAATTAATGATGTATCTTCAAGGCATTGAAATAAAAAAACAATTAGAAGCATTGTCTGAAAACAATCATAAAAAATGCTTAGGAAGAACAATCTCTCAAGCGGTTGATACTCCAGATTATTTAAATTCTGTAGATCTTGATCAGTTTAAATCAAAATAAGTTAAAAATTATGAAAAGACTATTTCTAATCTTAATATTCATCGCACCCAATTTTTCTCATACGGTGGTCTACCAGTTGCCGAAAATATAAGATCCTATTTCAAAGTTTTGGTCAACACAGGATACGCAGTTGGTTATTCTGAAGAATTAAAGAATCCACTCTGGGCGGTTTATCGATTAGGAAACAAAAAAACTGAATCTATCCAGGAATGGGAACGCCCCTGGACCTTTTCCGTTGATGCCAGAACAGATTCATAAGTAACCCATGACGATTATACCAGTTCTGGATATGATCCCAAACTTCTAATACCGATTGGGAGCTTGGGCAGAGGTCGGGGTGGGATGCGGGTGAACCGTTGATTGCAATTGTGTACAGGTTCTTATGCAGTGGAGCGGTTAAAAGGCGGAACTGTTTGAGCGACAGCGAGTTTTCCGCCTTCAGCGCAGCGGAATTTAGAACCTGTCAGAATTGTTCAATCCGTGAGCTGTATCCAACCCCGGCCGGTGCTGGGGATCATTCGGGTAAGGGGCATGTCCATTTCTGAGCAGTATGAATCGATTCATATGATTGAAATAACAGATAATTGAGCCTTACAAATGCCAGTGAACACCCTAAAATACTGCTTTATCCTGAGCCGTTATAGACATTTTTCAACAAATGTTTTATATCATTATTTTCAGGTTGAAGTTGAACAACTACAAATAATTTATTGGTAAACTATGACTCCCTTTTTTCTGTCACAAATTTTCATTGGTTTTGCAATCTGTTGCGATTCACTTTCTTTTCAATTTAAAGAGAGAAAGAAAATTTTAAGTGTTCTGGTCATCTCCTGCGTCCTTATCGGGTCTCACTTTGCTCTTCTGGAACAGTGGACCGCTGCTGGGCTCGCTGGGCTATCCTCATTACGATTTTTAGTGAGTATAAAGACAACTTCAAAGAAAACAATGTGGATTTTTATCACCCTGTCTTGCCTCATAACGGCAGTTACCTATGACGGATATTTAAGTATTCTCACTGGCCTGGGGTCTGTTTTTGGTACTGCTGGCTCTTTTTCTAAAAACGATAAACATCTTAGGATGTTCATGCTTGTTGGTACTGGGTTTTGGCTAACTAACAATATCTTGATTGGTTCACCAGCAGCTGTCGTAATGGAGGGGCTTTTTATTGGAAGCAACCTGCTTGGCTATTATAGATTTTATATTGAACCACGCTTGGGAAACAGTAAGTAGGTAGAACAACAATCGGCTTTGCCACCTGGCCTGTTCCTGCAAACGCAGGCAGTTTTGCCCTCCTGCTGCTAGGGGCATCCCTATTTTTGAGCAGTATGAATCGATTCATATGATTGAAATAACAGATAATATTTGATATGCTCCCTAGGAACATGTCCCGGCCTGATCCTGCACAAACGGCATTAACCATGATCATCAGGTCCGGCGGCTGCAATCTTTAGTGAAAGGTGATCCATGGAATCTTTATTATATGTTGGCGGATTTGTGGCAATATATCTGTTCTTGCAGATGTATCTGCTGCCAAAGATGGGCGTATCCACATGAATGCGCAATGCCTGTC
>JAQICW010000695.1 GCA_027858355.1 Desulfobacula sp. | reverse complement strand
ATCCAATACCGTTGGGCAGAACAATTGATCATCAGAATCCTGGAACAATAATCCGATTTTGGAGCGAACCAATAAAAAATCTTTTTCATGGTTTAAAACCTTTTCAAAAACTTTTATGGTTCCAGAATCTGGTTTGCAAAGCCCCATGATGGTATGCAGCAAAGTGGTTTTGCCAGACCCGTTGGGAGCCATCATTCCAATCCTGTCTCCTTTGTTGATCTCAAGATTCAAATGATCTAAAACCTTTGTATCTGATCCTGCATAGGAAAAAGAAATATCTTCTAACTCGATTACACTGGAATTGGCTATCACGATTAAACCCACATAATTTCAAATAAGACAAGACTTAAGCTTGCCACAGATATCCCCATTAAAAAAATTAAGTTTAGTCTATTTGGCGGGTAATCGTCAAGGGTATGAAATTTTTGATTAAAACCACGACACAACATGGCCTGGTGTACTCTTTGAGCCCTGAGAGATGCCCTGACAAAGAGCATACCGGCAAGATAAGCAAATGTTTTATAGGAATGCACATTGGTCCCAGGCTTAAATCCCCTGAATTTTGCGGCTCGCAAAAGTCTTTTGTATTCTTCCTCAATGACAGATATGTAACGATAGGACATCAAAATAAGAAAAACCATTTTATCAGGTACATGAATTTTATGAAGCCCGCTTCCAAGGGAAGCAATGGTCATTGTGGCAATAAGGGCTGTAAATATGAGCATTATGGTGATGGATTTAATAGTAATCTTGCAGCACAATATCACACCCTGGCCTGTTATTTTCAGCCAATAAAACTGATAAATAATATCCCCGTCAATTGTTAAGGGAAGGAGGAGCCAGATCATCAAAAGAAACCAGAAAAGTGGCTTTAACCGTTTAAGGACATCAATCCGGTTCCATCCTGCAATGTCAATTAAAATAATTGAAATAACAAAATAAATCACAGCAAGATAAAGATTATCGCAAAGTGCCGCGGCAAAGGATAAAATAATTAAAGCAAGGATGCGTATTTTTGGATCAAGCTTATGGATAAATGAACTGCCATATGCAAATTTTTCCTCTATCATTTCAGGATGTCTTCCTTTTTAAAAACTTTACACCCATTGCCAGGAAAAAAATAATGACAATGCCTGTGATTATTTTTAAGATAGAAGTATTTTTTTCCAGCTTTTCTTTTTCCTTCATTGTAGTTGTGATGTCCTGTTCAGAAGGTTTTGTAACAAGCTCATCTTTTGAAATTTTCCATTGGCCCTGGTGACCTGTTCCTGCCTCAAGCTTTAAAATAAGATCTGAATCAATATTTTCAGGAATTTTAAATGAATAGTTTCCTTGCTCGTCTGTCTGGCCCTTATGGATAACCATGCCTTTTTCATTAAGCACTATTATGGCACAATTTTTGGCTTTTCTTTTTGATCCGAAACTGCTTTCTGTATAAATCATGCCGTCTTCCACCCATGCAAAAATGATCACCCTGTGGGCAAAGGCAACGCTTATAAGAATTATAGCAGGAAACATAGCAAGAATGAGTGAGATAATAAGTATTTTTTTTATTTTCATTTTTTCTTCTTTGGTATGATTTCAGGGTACACTTTTAAAAGAAAAGTAACACAAAAGCCTGTCACAATCCCCTCAATTATCATTACAGGTATGTACGCTGTAATAATTACAAGGCTGGTTTCAAGAAAGTTCTGGTTGGTGAACCACAAGGCCAGCCCCAATAAAATGGATGAAAACAATATGGAAAACAGACCAGCCAGAAATCCGGCTATAAATGTAAGTGTGGATGATTTACCCAGCATCGGCAAAAAAAGATAGTGCGATAGTACTGCCGGAACCGCCATTACCACAACATTAACCCCTAATGTGGTGAGGCCTCCATATTGAAAAAGGACAGCCTGAAGCAGCAATGCGGTCAGGATTGCAGGGATTGCTGCAAATCCAAGCAATAATCCGACAATCCCGTTTAAAATCAGATGGACACTGGCAGGCCCTATATTCACATGGATCAATGATGCCACAAAAAAAGCCGAGGCCAGGATGGCAACATGAACAATGCGATCATAATCAATTTTTTTCAGCCCCAGGCCGGTTCCGGCAAGCGCTAATGCAGCTCCTGCAGCCAGCACCGGGCCTGAAAGAACGCCTTCTGATATATGCACCCTATTTCTCCTGCCAGTTCTCAAATTTGACCCATAAAACTGCGCCTACTTCTATATCCTTTTCTTCATTATTATGCATCATTTTTTTATCAGATATATTTAAAGCGGCAAATCCCCACCAGCCGGCAGCAGGTGCTCCATAAGTAAACACACCATTTCCATCTGCCTTTATGGTTTGTGCGACCATATAGACCGACGGTGCATGGGCTTTCCTGTTTTCATTAAAAAATTCCACTTCTATTTCTGCATAGGGCACAGCTTTACCATCAAGTTTTACGATCCCCTGGAACACGTTTGTGCTATAAAGGCCAAAAGGTTTGGATAAAGAAACAATTTCTGTTTTCAGCCCCAGTTCTGCGTCCCAGCCCTCGTCATCACCAAAGGCTGCAACAATTGTTTTTGTATAGTGAATAATAAAACAATCTTCAGCCGGTTCCCAGTACGGCACAGGTTCCATTACAAATGTATAAGCCCCGGGTCTTTTTATGGTATACCCGGCCTTCCAGGCTTGATAATCCATCACTTTTATCTCTTCAAGGCCTGCCTTTAAATCCTGTTTTTTGCCATCTTTGATAACAAAAAAACTTTCGGGTTTTACAAGTGGCATTCCAATCATTTCAAATGGATGAGAAAAAGAAAGGCTGATATCAATTTTTTTAGAATCATCCTGCATAACCATATTATCAGAAGGAATAACCATTCCAAAATGTGCAAAAGACAACCCCCAGGAAAAACAGACCATTAACAAAACCAAACCACTCAGTTTAAAACATTTCATTTCAAATCCCCCTAAAAATAAAAAACCACAAAGGTGTCGGTATTACTTTTACCGAAATTCAACCTTCGTGGTTTAAATTGTTTATTCAAAAAATTTTGTTTTTCTACAGACTTCTATCTGAATTTATATTCTTACTATCTTTTAAAATCCAATATGTCAATAAATAAAATAAAAACAAGCTGCAGGCTGCAGGATTTATTTTTTATGCCAGGACCCATCAGGCTTTTGGAAAAACTCTCCTGGTTTTGTCCTTTCAGCCTTTCGCTTGGCTTGAACTTTTTCAACAATATTGATAGTAGTATTCTGCTGTTTTGCAAAATGACTGTAAACCGTTTTTCTATCATTATTCTCAGCTGCAACAACTTCTTCCTGAGCCTTTGCACCAGTTACAAACCCAAGATAGCCGCTATTATCTTCTCCAATAATTCCTTTTGCTTTTAAATCGGCAATCACTGGAAGTCGCTGTTTCATTCTATCTTTAATTCCAGCGGCAAGGGCAAACTGGGATGAAACAATAAGGCAAAGGATCAGCAAAACATGTATTTTAAAGATTTTTCGTATATTCATTTTTCCTCCTAGTTTTTTATTTTGTCTTCAGCAGCTTCAATGTCATCAAAAAAGTCATCAAGGGCTCTTTCAACTCTGACATTTATATCAATGGTTATATGGATAGGTTCTACTCGGATAGGCTTTACTTCAACCTGATGAGTTGATTCAACAGGTTTAACCTTGATTTCATGGCTTGTCTGACAACCTGTAAAAACAAAAAGACTAAGGAACAATGCCATGAAAAACAAATTTCTGGTCATACGCTCTCCTTTTTTAATTTAAAATTGATTTTATTTTATTACCAAATTTCATCACATCATTAAAGGGAAGTTTTAAATTTACATCCAGTTTTATCCCCTGAAATTGTGATCCAGGACTTGATGCATCTACCCTGACAAATCCTCCAAACTCTTTTCGATACTCAAAAGGTAAAATTTTTGAAGGCTTTCCATTCAGCTCCATTTTGACATCAAGTGTATCTTCAAACGTGTTAAACACAAATTTTGCCCATTCATAATCAAAATCTTTTAATGCCTCCTGTGCCAGATCAAGCTGGGCAAATTGTGGGTTGTCCTTGGGAATGCCCGCAATTATCCTGTCTGAGTTCGCAATCACCACTTTACCGCCACTGCCTGGAGTTGAAAATAAGAATCCATTGTCAAATGAAATATTACCATCTGAATAAATCACGGGAATCCGTCCGTTCAAAGTACCACTGCCTTCTGCATTAAATGCACCCATCTGTTTTAAAAGCTGTGTCATTTCCAGCCGGTCACAATAAAAAGTTAAAAAATAAGCATTATTCTCCTGGGGAAACCTTATGGACTCTGTTGAAACAAGCCCATTACACCACTTGAACCGGATATTTTCCACAAGCAGTGATTTACCATCTTCAATAGTGAATCGAATCTTTGCATTCTCTATTTTTACCTTATTCACTTCAATTGAATCAATGGTCAAAACTTGCCCTGGAACACTTTCCAATTCCAGAAGATCATTTAACTCCACCATTGTATTTATCCCGGTGGCAGTGAGGTTCGTATCCGGCATATAGATTGTACCATCATTTATGTTAACCTGCATAGATGCATAAAGGCCTTTTTCAAACCCGACAATTGAGCTGAATTGCGTTTTTAAATCAGGCAGTGTCAAAAGGCTTACCCCGCCGCTGACCTGAAATTCTTTTAAATCTGTTTGAAGTATTTTACCAGACGTGCTGAAGTTATATTGATTATTGTATGAAATTTTCGGAATGGAATACTTGCCATATACTTTTTTATCAATATTTGGATAATGGATCGGCACTTCAATATTTAAGCCAGACGCTTTGGTCTTAAATTCAGGGGATGTTATTTCCCCTTTGGAGGCCTTTAATATCATATTGGCCGAAGGTGTATTGTTTTTATCAAGAAGAAATGATCCGGAAAGATTGACAGCGGGAAAGGTTGACTCTACCAGCTCTGATTTGATCATGATATGTTTTGCTGTTGATGTAATTTTTGAACTTACCCCCTTTCCATGATCAGTAAAATCAGCAGCAATATCCGACTTTATTTTTGCATCAGAAAATATAAGGCTGCCTTTTTGATGTTGGATGCGGCCCTGGCCCAAGTCAATGGTGATTTGCCCGTTAGCCTTGGATGGCGTGCCAAAAAACCTGGCATTTAATTGCAGGTTTTTCAGGGTGCCGGCAATTGATTCATAAACAATTTGATAGGGTTCTGTCTTGCGGTTATGGAGTATCAAATCAAAATAATAATCATTGTTAAAATCTATTGTACCGGTATATTCCATCTGGGTTACAGGCAGCAAAGAATGGGACAGACTGAATGTACCGCTGGCATTTATCTTTTGATTATCGATTGATAAAGTGCTGGAAAACTCTTTCACGCTTGCCTCAAATGGGTGTGCAAAGCCTGCCCGGGACAAATTTATTTTCCATTTCTTTTCAGGGGAAGTTGTTTCCAGATTAAAGTCAACCTGCCCTTTCAATTGTACCCCATTTGTTTTTTTTGAAATAAGTGGGTTAATATGTTCTAAATCAAAGGAC
>JAQICW010000313.1 GCA_027858355.1 Desulfobacula sp. | reverse complement strand
CATATCTTTGGATTTTTAAGCGGACTAGGATCAGGCATTATTTTCTTTCCCTTAAACAGAACACTTGTCTTTCCTCAAAAGGATTTCATCGCCCTTTTTATAACCATCCTTATCATTGCAGCATCCTTCCTTGCTGCAACTTGAATCATTTCACCCCGGCGGTTAATATTTTCTATCAATTCAGTTTATTCATTTTTTTTTAATCCTGTAATATGATAAGGTCTTTTTTTTGAGATTTTACTCATTTGCTATTTGTTTTTTACACAATCAGTATAGATGAAAATTGGAGATATATATGAAAAAAACAATTCCAAATATTCTGATCATAGGGGGCGGTGTTGCTGGAATGGCTGCAGCGCAAACCCTTGCTGATCAGGATATTGTTGTATACCTGATAGAACAAGAAAACACCCTTGGCGGACATGCTGCCATGTGGGCCTGTATGGCAACGAATGTATGCGAAAACTGTGGCGCCTGCCTCAGTATTGAAATGGCTGACCAGGTAAAAAAACAGAAAAACCTTATTTTACACCTCAATACCATTATTAAAACCCTTAATAAAAAAAACCAGGGCTATGAAGTTATTTTAGAAAATAATGTATCCTTCTTTGTGGAAAAAATTATCATGGCCACGGGATTTTCACCTTTTAATCCTGCCCAGACCAATTCCCTTCACTATGATGAGTATAAAAATGTAATCACCACGGCAAAATTGAATACCCTCCTGAAAGAAGAAACTCTTTCAGGGTATCTCAACCAAAAACCTGATCCGAAAATTGCCTTTATCCAGTGTGTGGGTTCTCGAAACCGTGAACAGGGCAGAGATTATTGTTCCCAGGTATGCTGCAGGATATCCATGCGCCATGCCAACAAGCTTACACATCTTTTTCCTGAGTCTGACATCACACTCTTTTACATGGATCTTCAGGTCATTGGAAAAGAGATAAGACCCTTGTTCAACGCACTTTCCAAAAATATTGAATTGATTCAGGGAGTTCCTGCTGAGATCCTTAAAGACAATCAGACGAACATGCTGACCATTGTGGCAGAAGATAAAAAAACCCTTTCAAGGGTTTCCAAAGCATTTGATCTCATCGTTCTCTCCGTTGGCATGCTGCCTTCCCCAACCCTTGAGGCAACTTGCGATATGCTTGATGTGAAGCCCAATTCATGGGGGTTTTTCAATACTGATCAGGCAGTTCTTTCAAAGGACATAGTGATTGTGGGGTGTGCCAATGGTCCCAAAGATATCCTGACCTCAAAACAGGATGGCAGGATAGCGGCTGCCAAAATCATTGAGGACCTTGGGCTGAACACAAAAAAGAAAATGAACATTGTTGTATTTGGAGAAGGCGTACAGGCAGACCAGACAGCCCTATCAATCTCTTCAAAAGGCTACCCTACCTGCCTGTTCGGGCCTGGAACAAGCCTTCCTGCGGACACCCCTGTCACTATTTTAAATGACAGCAACATTATTTCCATCAGCGGAACTGCTGGAAATTTTTCCCTGTATTATCAATTAAACAATAAAAAAAAATACCTAGCCTGTAATGCTATCATTGCTGCATTTGAACCGGAACAATCATTGAACAGACTCGATGGTCTCTTAAATAAAACGTTGAGCCTTGCCGGATTGGCTGAACTGATTAAAACCAACCCTGACAATATTCCAGATAATATCATCATCCTGCTGGATTATTTTGGCCCGGAAATTAAATCCTTTGCAAGGCTTGCCTTGGAAATATCTGTCAAAACAAATGCTTTAGGAAAAAATATTTCCATTATCATGAACAAGATGCTTGTTCACGGTGCATCAGGCCAGCGCCTATATGACACTGCCAGGCAAAAAGGCGTTAATTTTTTCAGATTTGAAACAAATAAAGATTTGAAAACAGAGGATTCTGGTAAAGGTTTTCTGATCAAACTCAAAGAGGCCACGCTGCCTTCCATTGAACTGGATCTAAATTGTGACTGTCTTGTCCTGCCGTCACGCCTGGCACCGGCTGAAGGATTTAAAAATGCTGCTGCACTTCTGCGCCATCCCCTTGACAGGGAAGGCTTTTTACAATCCGCCAACATCCGTCACCGCCTGACCCAAAGCCCTCGAAAAGGCATCTTTTTTACGGGGACCTGTCATGATGAGACAGATCAGGATGACCTGAACAATGAAATCAATGATATCCTGTCTGCCTTTTCCACTGAGTCTTTTGATTTGCCACAAATTGAGGTCGGGCTTGATACCGGGATTGAAATCAATCAGAAAAAATGTGCCCAGTGCCTGACCTGTATCCGGATCTGCCCGCACTCGGCCATTATAATGAATGGAAAAAACAGACCCCAGATTGTACCGGATTCCTGTTTTTCATGCCATCTTTGTGTATCCAGCTGCCCGGCCTATGCCATTGAATCAAAAGAGCTTACCAATGATCAGATTGCCCAAAGAATTGAAAAAGGCAAGGTGACGATTCTGGCCTGTGAACGCTCGGCTGCCCTTGCAGCAGGCAGCCTTGCACTGCCGGATAATATCACTCTTATCCCCATTTCCTGTGCCTGTAGAATCAGTAGCGATGTGATTCTTAAAGCTCTTTTAAACGGCGCATCAAAAGTAATTGTTTCAGGTTGCCACGAAGACAACTGTAGATCCATTAAAGGCAGCAATGTTGCCGATGCAATTACAAGACAAGTATTAAGTATTCCAGGAATCGAAGCCTCAAAAATCCTGTGGGAACCAATAGCTGCCAATGAACCTAAAAAATTTGAACGGATTATTTCCAAGGCATAAGGATAAAGGATAATAAATATGGATAATGCAACAATAGATAAAACTTCGGCTCTGTATAAACTGCTGAATCAATTTCCTCTGGGTGATAATATTTGTGAATGCCTTACCTGCGGCGCCTGCAACTCCAGGTGTACCTGGTTTGACGGGCAAGGGGGCCCACTGCCCCGCGGGATTATCCGCATGGCAGCCCTGGGGCTGGATAAACTGCTTGTAGAAAGTGACATGCTCTGGGATTGCCTTTTGTGCAACCGGTGCACGCAAGGGTGCCCCATGGGCATAACCATGGACAAAGTGGTAGCAAAAGCCAGAAGCCTTGCCATTGCAGATGGGAAAATACCGAAAGACATTAAAAAAGGAATTCAAACCCGTTTAGAAACCGGCGATGTCAACGGCCTGACCAAAGAGGAATTTGTTGAAACCGTTGAATGGGTCAGCGAAGAATTTACTGATGAAATGGATGATCCCAATGCCATAATTCCCCATGATATAAAAGGAACTAAACTTCTTTATCTTCCAAATCCCAGGGAACTTGGCATCAATCTTCTTCATTTATCTGCCATGGCAAAACTATTTTATGCCACAAAAGAGACCTGGACCATGTCTGCCCATCATACAGATGTTACCAACTGGGGGTATTTTGTGGGTAAGGATGATATTAAAAAAAAGATGGCCCTTATGGTGGTTGAACCCGCAGAAGAACTCGGCATTGAAACCCTTGTACTTTCAGAGTGCGGCCATGGATACCATGCCCTGAAATTTCTTCTGGAAGATATCATTGGTCGAAAACCCAGGTTTGAAGTGATCAGTATGCCCGAGTTTATCCTTCGATATGCTAAAAAAGGGGTCTTAAAATTTGATCCTTCCGTGCACCCCTATAAAATTGCCTATCATGACCCCTGCAATATTGCCAGAAAATCAGGAGGATATGATGCCCCAAGAGAGCTGCTTTCCATGGTCTGTAAAGGTGTTGAAGAATTGATACCCAACAGGGAGGACGGCATCTGCTGCGGCGGTGGAGGCGGTCTGCTGCAGGACAGCCACAGCACTCCGAAAAGAATGATCACGGGCAAGCCCAAAGCAGAACAGATGAAAGCAACTGGCCTGCCCCATCTTGCCACGGCCTGTCTGTCCTGCCACAAGCAGTTAACAGAGCTTTCCAATCATTATAAGCTGGGAATAAAGGTCGATACTGTAGCCTCTCTCGCATCAGAGGCCCTTATTTTGTAATTTTTTAAAACAGGGATTAACATCACAAGGGAGTAAAAATGGAACAGACTCGAAAGGTAAAAAAACTTTTTAAAAGCATCCATATCCTGGAGGGTGCCGGTGTTCACCTGAACCGGGCCTTTGGAAGCCAGCAGGTTCCACAACTTGATCCATTTTTACTCCTGGATGATTTCCATTCCAATGACCCTGAAAAATATATCAAAGGCTTTCCCTGGCATCCCCACCGCGGGATTGAAACCATTTCCTATATTCTTCACGGCGAGGTGGAACATGGGGACAGCATGGGAAATAAAGGGATTATCTGTTCAGGTGACGTCCAGTGGATGACGGCAGGCAATGGGATCATTCACCAGGAAATGCCCAAAGGGGAAAAAGGAGAAAACCATATGGAATTGAACGATGAGCGGCGCAAAAAGATTGAAGATATTTTAAATTCACACGATTATAC
>JAQICW010000305.1 GCA_027858355.1 Desulfobacula sp. | reverse complement strand
TAACAAATTTGTTAAACAATACCTCTGCCTCCTTAGAAACCATGGACCCCCTATCCTGGCTAACCCTTATAGAATGGAGCTTTGACAGCAATTTATGCACCCTTTCAAGGGGTGTTTTGCCTACCGTCAAATACTCAGGCATTTTGCCCATTTCCACATCAATGATTCCAATGGTCGCCTCAATAGATTCTATGACGGATAAATCTTCTCTTAAAATGTTTTCTGCATCGCTTATTCTTCTTGCCTGAAGATCATCTACTACTGCGATTTTTGCCTGAATACTCGTCATATCCGTGTAATCTTTAATTGCTCTGAGCCTTCGTTCTCCTGCAATAAGCTGAAACCTGCCATTTTTTTGCGGGCGAACAATAATCGGTTCAATCAATCCATCCTGTACAATACTTGCATTATGTTGTGAGTTGCCCCGGAGCCTTGATAACAGGGCCTTAGCCGGTTTTGATTATGGAAATAATAATTGTTTTAAAAAACAGTATGTTACAAAAGATATAACAAATTTGTAAAAAAAGACTCAACATAATAATTTGCTCCTGTCCGTCCATCGGGTCGCCTTTGAAAAACCTGATGGATATCTAAAGGCTGTCCAGCCACTCAAGAATATTTTGTTTGTTTTCCCATTGAACCAGCTCATCAATTTTAGGATCGGATTTAAGGTGCTGCCGGGTAAACAGGATAAAATCCTCTTGTAATTGTCGTTTTTGATTCAAATCCAGTTGCAGATAGATCATTGTAGATTGAACATTAGAATGTCCAAGGCGATTTTTAATTTCAGATAAGGGCTTTCCTTCAGATACCATCCGGACCGCGCAGGAGTGTCTAAAGCTGTGCACAGGATGCATGAGAGATAATCGTTTGGGGTCTAAAGCCCGCTTAAGGTAGGTCTTGCAGATGCGATTGATGCCATGGCGAGTCAGGGCTGTTCCTCTTTGATTAATGAATATGCAATTTTTACAAATGGCAGTGGGTGGGCAACGGTATTTTGCAATATATTGATGAACAAGTTCAGCCGTTTTCGGAAGGAGTTCAAGCTGCCGATATCGATTGCCCTTTCCGAGGATAGCCAGTTTTCTGTTTTCATAATCAAAATAATCCAATTGGAGTGTGGCAATTTCCGTTGCCCTGGCGCCGGTGTCATATAGAAGGTGTAAAAGAGTATAATTCCGGAACCCTTCTTTTTGAGTAAGCCTGATCATGTTGAAGATTTTGTAAATTTCCTGGGGATATAAAAATCCGATCAATTTTCGTTGGCTGCGTTTTTGAGGAAAGGCAAGGATAGCATCAGTCAATTTCTGTTGTTCAGGATAGATAAAACGAACCATCTTGGCAAAGGATTTCAGTACCGCCAGACGGTGGTTACGGGTTTTAGCAGTGTTTGCACGACCGGATTCAAGCTGGTTGAGAAAATCCAAAATCAAATCCGTTGTAAGATGCTCAAGTTTCAAGGATTCTATTTTTATCCTGTGATACCAGGGAGCATATGGTAAAAAAAGAGTGAGGGTATCCCGGTAGATTTTATTGGTGTTGGGGCTGCATCCTTTGATATGGAGCAGGTATTCGTTAAAAAATTTAATAACACAACTGGCCAGCCTCATGATTCGTCCCTCCTGGTGCCTGCAAAGTTGAGAAGGCGTGTTCTGCTTTCGGCATCAACCACTCTCAGGTATTTCATGGTGTGTCGATATCCTACATGCCCCATATAATCGGCAAGTACTGGGAGCACATTCCAAGGCGACTGTTTTCGGGCAATGGCTGACCTGAGGGTATTGATAGCAAAAGAATGCCGTAAACTGTGCGGGGTCGGGTTTCCAAAGATGGTGTCGCCGATGACTTTCCTGGGACTACAGATGCCGATTTGACGCACGGCATCGTGGAAGATGAAGCGAATACGCTGATCGACACGTTTGCTTTTAACCCCTCTGATGAACAGATAGGGATTCATATCATATTCAATCAGAGTGGCTCTGGTTGACAGATAATTATCAATTTGTTGTGCAACGGATTGGGGTATCGGGATGAGGCGGTCCTTTTTGAATTTGGTTTTCTCAATGTAAATTGTTTTTTCATCCGAACGGTAATCCTTCAGTTTCAAACGCAGGGGTTCGTTAATCCTTAATCCACAGCGGGCCAGAAGCAGTATCACCAGGTACTTACCGAGATCTTTAAGAAACATCTTTTGTTTTTGTCTGATCCTGCCGCACACTGCATCCAACAACAGCTCAACCTGTTCCGGTGAGAATATAAACGGGATAAACGCTCGCTGGGGGAGACCGGGAACGTCTTTTAACGGATTATTGAAGTGATTGTGCTTTCTTCTCAGATACTCAAAAAAACATCGAACAGTACATAAGGTGTTATTTACATTAGACGGTTCAAGTCCAATTTCGTTTCTGAAGTTCACATAAAATTGGGGATTCCAAATGCTTGAAGGATCTGGCTGCCTCCTTACATATTTGTCAAAGGTCAGAAGCTGGAACCTGATGAGGCCATCGCTGTACCCCAGTCCTTTCCGGTGAGTAATAAAGGCTTCCAGTTCTCTGTCCAAAAAGCTTCTAAACGGTTTCATTAAACAACACCCTCCGCATCAACTCTTTATGGATGCCCAGATATTTTCTCGTGGATTCAATTGTGTCATGTCCCATCATCTCTTTGATCTCAAAAATGCTGGCACCTGCTTCCAGCATGTTCTGTGCAAATGTATGCCGCAGCCAATAGGCGGTACCCGGAAGACCTGCATCCCGCAGGGCCTTTGTTAAATATCGACCGGTAAGACCGGCGCTCATTGGGGTAGGGTCCGGCCAGAAAATCAAAAAAAGAGACCGGTAAGGGCTTTTGGGGCGGCCTCCGACGATATAAGCTGCTATTGCCTTCAGTGTATCTTCGGGGATCGGCAGTTGAAGGGGATGGTTGTTCTTCCTGTTTTTCAAATTCAGTAATCCCTTGGTAAAAGAGATATCATCCAGAGTGATTCGGCTGATTTCATTGGGCCGCAACCCAAGATAATATGCCAGATGAACCTGGGCATAAGTCCGGAGCTCACAAGCAGTTGAGTGAGGTAAACGATCAAACAGTCGACGGATTTCATCTGGTCTTAAAAATTGCGGCGGTTTGGCTTTGGCAAACATTGGAGGACCGATCAAAAGATCTGCCAGATTTTGCCTGATTAAACTTCGCTCGTTATAAAGATAGCGTAAGAAACACCTCAAGTAGGACCTGTAAAGGCGTTGAGTCGTTTTTGCATACGATGCATTGAACATTGCTAAAAACTCATCTACATGTTCGATATTAATGCCGGTCAGTTCTACCTCGGTTTTTTGTAGATAACGTTCAAAGGCTTTAATCACCCTCGTTATAGCTCCGATCTGTGTCGGACCACTTTGCTGGATTTTTTGAAAGTAGTCCAGATATTCCTGGCGGACCTGATTCATTTTATAACCGGCTTTCTTTATGGATGTCAGTTTAGCCATGACTTGTTCCCGAAAGTATCTTGTTCAAAATGTTTCCAACCGATTCCGGTTGATTGGTTCTATAAGAAGATCGTTCATTTTTAGAAATCGGTATGGGTTTAACCGGCAAGGAAAGCACCTGGTAAATGGTGCCATCAAAGGCAATCAGATTCTTTTCCAGCAATCCGTCTCGTGCCTGGATGTATTGGTCCAATTGCATTTCAAGCAGGGTACATATTTTATCATAGCTGTAAAAACTCAGACCGTTGCGATCACCGGCCAGGACCAGGAAAAAGTACAATAACAATTCGTTCGGGTTCAATGCACTCCAGAAGCCACCTTTAAGAAAGTGATGGGGAATAAAACTGAACCCGTCTTTGTTACTACGAACCCTTGAGGGGTTTAGAATTTTCTTTTTTATCATGTCGCACCTCCCGGTTTGTTGTTTACCCATATCCCCGCCTGGGGAATTGTGTGACAAGTTGACCCAGAGCGCAGCAGAATCTACAGCATGGTTTGATTTGAAGGCTCAAAATGTGATGCCGGGTCCATATTATTGTGGTCGTACACCAGACCGGCAGCACTGTTGAAGATGTATCATCCATCTTTTTTGATTTGCTGATAGTTTTACTGTATCGGCGGCGGTTTTCTGCTTCCCGGTGCTGCTTTTTCCCTTTCTCGGTCTGACGGTATCTTCTCTGGGCTTCCCTTCTGTTTTTAAGGTTCCCGGCTTTACGGCAATCCTCACAACAATAGGCATGGCCTCTCCAGCACGCCCGACAGAGAAAAAATGGAAAGTCACACCAACGACATGTGATTGAAATTAAAAACAATTCGAGGCATTCTCCGGTCTTGCTGATATCCAGAAAATGGTGTAGAAATAAGATAGTTGGTGTGGGCTTTCCGGCTATCAGCGGAAGTTCGCAATCAAAGCCCGGGGTTGCATCTCCGGGCTTTTCTATGCTTTTTGTCTAGAATTATACGAATAAAATGAAAAATTTAAAAGATTGTTTGAATTAAACGGAATAAAAACTCACAACATAATCAAACCCGCTGCATAACTTACGCCAAGTTCTCTTAACCCTTCTTCATCAAAATATTTGCGGTGTTGATAGGGAGAAGGATCGATCTTGTTAATGTCTATCGTAGAAAAAGAAAAAGAATAATTTTTATGGTCTGTTATTGGCATGATCCAAATCCCCTTTAAAAAAATTCATTGCACTGGTTTAAAAGTATAGTTGTTTTATAAAAAATATTATCAAAAAAG
>JAQICW010000540.1 GCA_027858355.1 Desulfobacula sp. | reverse complement strand
AGGTCTGGATAAAAATAATTTTTCCTGTCAAACCTACTTTCCCTTGCAATGCTGCAGTCAGTGGCAAGGGCAGCTTTGATGGCAAAGGTCACTGCCTGTTTATTGAGTACCGGCAGCATACCTGGCATACCAGTGCACACAGGGCAGGTATTTGAATTGGGAGATTTTCCGAATTCAGTGGAGCAGGTGCAGAAAATCTTTGTCTTTGTTTTTAACTGGGCATGGACTTCAAGGCCTATGACAGGTGCAAACTGCATAAATATATATTCCTATAATTTTTGTATCTAAGTGTTCTACAATAGCCTTTCTTTATAACCTTGGTTCTTTGATTTGGCAATGATTTTTTAAGGAGAGATGGGAGACGGGTGTAATTAAAAGTGTGGGTACAAGCAATCATGCGTTGATTTAATAAAAAAATTGTTAAAGTCCAATTTTTGAGAGACAAACAAACATTGATGAAGATAGCATGAGAAGAGACAAACAACTGATAAGGAAATTCTCATGAGAACAAGTAAAATTGATTTAGAAGCAAGGCATCACGTTTTTAATCTTGAATGTAGTGCGCCAGTTGCCACTAACTGTAACTGCCCAAGTCACTTTGCGCTTACTTTTAAGTTGATGTAACTTAAGACCTGGCAAGTCCATATCATCAGCAGTCTCAGCCTTTTCAAGAAAGGCAAGAATATTCATAAGTCGTTTTGCATGTTTAGGATTCACACCCTTT
Organism: Desulfobacula sp.; assembly: GCA_027858355.1. Next base: position 4,075 of record JAQICW010000540.1, on the reverse strand, counting down.
GCTAAAATTATATGTTGCAACTTTACAACAACCTTCAAAAACAGCTCTGACCCCGGCTGTCACCTGAAGCGCCATGTTCGCTTTTTATCTTGCTTTGAGATAGATTTTCAAATCTCTATAGTAGTTTTCATGTTGACCAATCATTATTAATTCAAGATTATCTTTTAAAAATCGATATGAAAGTAAATATTCAATATTTTTTAATTTAAATTTATGAACAAATACGCCTCTGAGGTCACCTTTTTTTTCTGTGCCAATGTTTGGGGTTTCAGCAATTTTTAACACTTGCTTGTCAAGCGCTTTTTTATCCTGTTTACCCATTTTTTTTACTTTCTGTTTAAATGAGCGGGATTGAATAATTTTCATTGAGTGCTATCCAAATTCATATTCTGATGATTCACCTTGTTCTAACTCCGCAAGGCCAATAAGGATATCTTTAATCATGCTGTAAGTTAAATCAGGATTTTCTTCAGCACATTTTCCAATATTTGCCCAGTGTTCAATTTGTCCAGTTAACGAACGTTTGTCAATTTTGCTAAATATTCTTGCTTCTTTCGCCAAATCATCTGCAATTCTAACTGCGGTTGTCATAATGATTGCCTCCTAAAATGTCAGTGTTACTTGTATAAGAAGATAGCACGAAAACTTGCGTTATGCAATATACTGTTGCGAATTGTATTAAAATTTGCTTTTGACTCTATTTTTAAAAATGTCTTAATCATAATATTCGGGGTTCAGTCCACACACAACTGGCTATACGTGAATGTGCCTCTGTTCAGCGCATAACAGTTCTCTCCTTATAAAAGCTAAATTGCAGAAGACAATCTCGATTACAAAAAAATTACTATGCATTGCTTTCCCTGCCAAGAACTCCGGCTGCCCACTGGTTTATACTTTTTCCACTAGCCTCTGCGGCGGAAGCAACCGCAGCGTGGATTTCGGCAGGTACCCGCAACATAAGATTTCCAGAGTAAGGCTTGTTGGGTTCTTGCCCCAGTTCCTTGCAAGCGACAAGGTAATTGTCAACTGCCTCTTCAAAAGCTTTTTCCAACTCGCTAACGTATTCCCCATGTAAGCCGACAACATCACGGATACCAATTATTTGACCAACAAAGATATGATCTTCCGGGTCAAATTCAATTTTTGCGAAATAACCTTTGTAGTTTATACCTTTCATGGTTTCTCTCCAAGTTTGGTTAAAAATTCACGGGCATTTTTAATGCGGTATATCAATGCCTGTTTTTCTGGATGCGGCCTGTGGAAATATGCCCGAATGCCGTCTTTCTCAAAGGTAACACTTGAGCCTACACCCTCGACAATTCGGCAGCCAATAGCAACAAAAAGAGCCTCTATTTTTCTCCACTCCATGTTGCCATTTACAGGGTTAGCAAAGATAGCTGCCAATATCTTTTTATGCTTTAATTTCATATCTTTCATACTACCAGCACTTTATTGTTAGTGCAAGCAAAAAATGATTGCGATTCAGATGCTTAAGGGGGGGAACAAGCAAGGCCATTTGCTTGTTGAGTTTTATTTGATCATGGAACAAACAACATAGAACTAATCCTTCTGAACGTGACTATTTCCAGCTGCACTACACAGGCAAACCTGTTGTTCCAGGAATCACGATTACTTCAGATATTTATCCAGAACTTTTTTCAATAACCTGGGACGGAATACTAGTGCCTAAAGAAATCAATTAATGTCTGGGTAAAGCTTTTCGAGTCTGCTTCATCTAAGCTGCCAAGGGTTTTGATTATAATTGATTTATCAATGGTGGTAAATTTCATTCGAATTATGGATGGTTTTGGTAAGCCGGCTTTTTTCCATTTCAAGGTTTTATAATCTCCCAATTGATGGGGTGTGTCGATTTTGCTGGTGATAAATGCAATGATTACATTCAGGTTTTTATTATATTTATCAGGAGAGATAATTAATCCAGGCCTTTTTTTTGTTGCAGATAGATCTGTAAAAGGAAAAGGTACCAGTACAATATCCCATTTTTTATAATTCATTATAGATTTCCTCTTCATCGTTATCCCATTCCATAAATGAATTTTCAGATAGTTTCATGATGTTGTGCAGGTTATCTTTTTCTGAAAGGGTTTGGACTTTTTGTATGTTTTCTTTGATATAATCTTCAATTAAGCCTGAAACAATGCTGCCCATGCTTTTGCCTTCAATGGCTGCAATTAGTTTCAATGTTTTTCGCGTTACATCATCTATCCTGATACTCATCACTGTCATTTTTTTATATCCTTTTTATAAGGTTTTCTACAAATTAGCATATATAATTTAAGTATAACCTACAAGTAATTTTTATGAAAAGTATAAAAAAAGGAATTAAAAAGAATTTGCAAACATCTTGTGATTGTAATATTTACTTGCAAAAACTAGGGTGAACAATAACAAAAAATCAGCATGATACAGAGTAGTCGGGGTCAGGCTTTTTTTATTGTATTTTTTGTCAATAATTTATTATTAAACAGTCAAAAAGTGCAATAAGGAAGGCCTGACCCCACTCAACCACTCAAATCTGCTATAATAAGGATAGTATTGAATGAAATTTTTTCTTTGTGTCATTGGTATGGTCATGATTGTGGAAGGCTTGCCCTATTTTGCCTTTCCAGATAAAATGAAGGAAATGGTTCAAATGATTATAGGCCTTGATGATACAAAACTTAGACGATTAGGTTTTAATTTGATGCTGGCCGGCTTGGGAGTTGTATCCTTTGCCATGAAAGGAAATTAATGTATTTATTGTCAGACTATGACTATGAACTGCCTGAGAAACAAATTGCCCAGGTTCCCTGCAAAGACAGGAGCGGTTCAAAATTATTGCACATTGATCGGAAAAACAATGGACTGAACCATTATTTATTCAGGAACCTGACCGACCTTCTCATGCCCGGCGATTTGCTGGTGGTGAATAATACCCGGGTGATTCCTGCACGGCTTATGGGAAAAAAATCCACTGGCGGCAGGGTCGAAGTTCTGGTTATTGATTATAGCATAGGCCTGGCAAATCTTGAAAAAATAGGCTTTTTCCAATGCGATTGTTTGATAAAGGCATCCAAAAGCCCTAAACAGGGAGCAATCCTTTATTTAGGTGATAAGATAAAAGCCCAGGTAGTACAGGTAAAAGGTTATGTAACTGAAGTCCGGTTCCTTGGGGGCGCAAAGTTTATTGATTTTTTAAAAAATTCCGGCCATATTCCTTTGCCGCCTTATATAAAAAGGGCAGATGATATTAATCTGGCTGAACAAGACAAGGAAAGTTATCAGACCGTGTATGCAGCAGCTGAAGGGGCTGTGGCAGCACCCACGGCAGGGCTTCATTTTACGAAATCATTGATCACAGACCTTGAAGCAAAGGGTGTTGAGTTTGCCAATATCACCCTCCATGTGGGCTATGGAACCTTTGTTCCGGTGCGGGTGGACGATATACGGGATCATCAGATTCATTCTGAATTTTTTACCATGTCCAGGGAGGCTGCCAAGAAAATCAATAAGGCCAGGCAGGAAAAAAGACGGGTGATTGCTGTTGGTACTACATCTGTAAGGACCCTGGAGTTTCTGGCAGATGAAAACGGCTGTGTAACCCCTGGTAGCGGAATGTGTGATTTGTTTATTTATCCGGGATATACATTTAAATGTGTGGATGCCATGATTACCAATTTCCACCTTCCCCAGTCCACTTTGCTCATGCTGGTTTCAGCATTTTACGACCGCAAAAAAATGATTCAGGCCTATGAAACAGCCATAAAAGAGGATTATCGGTTTTTCAGTTATGGCGATGCCATGCTCATCCAATAAAATAATAAGAGAACCTATAAAATAAGGATATTATGCTGGAATTTGAGTTATTAAAAGAATCAAGGGAAACTTCAGGATCAGCCACATCCCGCGCCCGTATTGGAAGGCTGAAAACAGATCATGGTGTTATTAATACCCCCATTTTTATGCCCGTGGGCACGGTAGGTTCTGTAAAGTCCATCTCCAGGGAAGACCTGGATCATTGTGGAGCCCAGATTATTTTAGGCAATACCTATCATTTATATTTAAGGCCGGGATG
>JAQICW010000476.1 GCA_027858355.1 Desulfobacula sp. | reverse complement strand
GATTGTAAAAATTATATCAGTCTCACACGTTTAAGAAAAAACTGGTAAGAATCGGGAGTGTGAAGTATTGCCTAAAAATAAATTTAAAATAATGCTTGATTTTTGCTTGGTGCTCTATTGGGGCACCATTTTTTTGGGCAGGTTCGTTTTTCCTTCTTCGTCATACCTGGCTTGAATTTCAATATCTTCTCATATTCATCATTCATCTGCCGCCTGAGTTCATCTTCAAACTGCTGGGGAACAATAAAACTATCGTGAACTGGGAGAACCGGAATATTCTGGTTGATCAAATTGGTCATAATCGCATCTGCAATATTGCTATCAATATTTTGCAGGACGATGCCCTTGCCTGTGCCGATGTCATCTGCAATCATAGGATGGGATTTTTTGGTGCGGGCAAGCAGATCCTTGATGTATTTGTCCTCTAAGGCTTCCCCCCTGATTCCAGCATTAATCATATCTTTTCGGATAGCACCGATGGTTTTTTGATCGGTTGGCGCATTGATGGCGGTCAATAATGTCTTCTTCTTGATATTTCTGTCTTCTGGTCCCTCAATTGAATCATACGAATCCTCAGTGATGTCCAACCCCCGAAGATGGTAAAGCATCCTGACATGAAATTCGTCATAATCCCATTCAACTGTTGGTTCCCCGTTGATATGAATAAAACCTCGCATATGCTTGAGCAAGTTTAAGTGAGTCGCTCCAGCAAACCTGCCACCTTTATCAAATGAACTCTGATTAAAAACCCGGTGAAGGCTTTCATATTTTAACCTGAACCTGAAATCCTGAATTCCCAATTCGCCAAGGGTCTGTCGAACGCTGAGAACTTTCTTCCTGTCGCCTTGATCCTTTATGGTTTTTATATCTCTGTTCAGGAAAATTAGCCAGTTTAAAAGGTAATCTAAAAGTTCATCGTTTTGGAAGCTAATAGCCTTATCTGTCAGCCTATTTGGCTGTTTCTCCTTAGTACTTGACAGTAGTATCAATAATTCTATATGGGATACAAGAGTGCTGGTAAGGGTACTGTTAGGTGAGATGGTAGAGGAAAGGATACTGGGAGTACTGGAGACATTCGTGGTATGGGTATTGGTGACTGTAGGATAGATGACACTGGAAGCACTGGTATTCATAGAATCATAGAGATCAGTGTTAATGAGATCAGAAACCTTTACAGGAATAATTTCTTCATTCAGTGCTAAACTGTCCAGCGTATATCTTCCATTCAGCAATCCTTGGAGAAGATTATCAACCCAGAACCTGTTGTTTGTTACAACGGCCTCCGTGAGGTCAACGGTTATGAATTGGTCTTTGATGAATTTATTGTATTGCTCCAGGGTGTCTCTTTTTTTTGTTATAGCTCTGGTTTCTGGGTATTGGATAAGTTTTTTCTCCTTATTTTTTAATTGAATTATCTGTTCTGGTTCAGCCCTATCAATGATGTCTAAAGGACTCTCCTGAAGGTATTCAGCCAGTTCTGTTTTTAATTTATCTGAAGCCCATATTTTTGATTGAAGGCCTTTTTTCTTTTCTTTATCCCAGCACCCGTTTAAAAATTCGACGTATCCAAGTTTAATCAGGCCATCAATAATAGGGATTAATCTGTCATATTTGAGCCAGACCCTCCCATATCTACGGTGAAGTGAATAATCATTTTTATTCCGAGAATAGCGGATACAGCCACAGGTAAATTCAACATGGATGAGGTTCATCAAAACTTTTTTAAGACATTCTCTTGATCGTCTACGGTTGGTGATTTTCTTGATGGATGAAATCTCGGTAAGAATCTTGTCAGTTAGGCACTGGATGGATTTAGCACTGGATGTTAAATGGACATCTATATGATGAGACTTTCTATAAATATTATTTTTATCTATCATTAAAACTACTGTTCCTATCTATTTTTATTATTTCTATTGGCCATAAAAGTTCCTTTCGGTTTATGGTTAGGGGTGGTGGTTACCTGCCCGAGAACGAACAGGTAACCGGTTAATAATGTTAGCCCCGAGGAGGAAACGGGAAACGTCCAGGTTGATTCGGGTCATCCCCTTTAGGGATGCTGGCAATGGTCCGGTCAAGTTTATACAAATTGTACGTGATCAAGTGATAGGCGCAATTATCAAGCCTGTGGTCGTATAAAGCGCACTTTTCCAGAAGACAATCTTCCTTGTAGAATGGGCATTTCTTGCCTTGTAATCTCTCCATGGTTAATTTTTCTCCTTTTTAAGTTCTTCCAATGCTTTTTTAGCGGCGACAGGATGTGTGTACCCTTCATCAATAAATTTTTTGAATGCCTCCAGGTTTCGGATATTCTCCGGGTTGTACCTGCGGTAACTTACCTCGCCACACGTGATCCGCTCCGGGGGGTTGATATACCCCCGTGTTTCGAATGTTCTGAGCTGTTTTTGAGACAGCCCGGTTAAAATACTGCAATCTGAAATTGAAATTGTGTTTTCCATTGAAAACCTCCATAAATTAAATTGTTGGGAAAAATTCCCTTCTGTACATAGAGAGGTTACATTAATGGTCTGGAAGAAATATTACGGAGAGGGATAGAAAGGCTTTCATGGAAGGGTTTTTGAAGGTTAAAAACTATCTTCGTCATCTTGGTCAAGATCATGATCATTTTCAATCTGTCGTCTTTTTTCTTCGTCATCGGCTAAATCTTCTGCCATAGGGCCAATGATCATCCAGTCTTCAATATCGAAAAAATCAATCATAGGTGTCTCCTATATTAAAAGGGTATGCCAGAATCACTGGGTGTTAAAATCGGTGCTGCTTCAATTGACAAAAATATGGCATTATCAGGGAGCCACTCTCGAAACATCTCTGGGATCTGGCCTTGGTGCCAAAGACAACTGGTTTCGACCACCCTGTTATCATTGAAGAGGATCATATATTTGCGCCCTCCAAACCCCCTGAACGGTCCAGAATGAACAGATCCAATCCTGTAATGCTGGCCATCTACAATCACCCGCCTTGCTTCATCTTCTGCTGACAGATTTATTTTTCTGAGCCAGAAGGAACACGTAAAACACGTATTTTTAACGTATGATTCCGGTTCACAGATTCTTGTAAATTCATTTCCACAAAGCTCGCATGTTTCAGTTTTCTTCATGGTATCAGTCATGTTCATTGTCTCCTTGATTCTTGAATTCATTTTTTTCAATCCGTTTCCGGCAGGAAGCACACAAGCCGTGGCTGATTATCACATCCGTGTTATTGTCCATGGCCATCTGTGCTGTGATCTCATTGCAGCCAGTTTCATTAATAAAAGCACCACACCAGGCGCATTCTGTGCGGAATTTCATTTTCAATTTCTCCTTGAGAGTCTATGATTTGTTATGATGTAAAGGGAAAAGTCCTGCTACCATTATGACAACAGGGCATCACGATGATTTTTAAGGTTTAACCAGGGATAAAATCTGACCACCTGTCTTTTCAAATTTATATACATCTGCTGTGGTCAATCCATCAGTCTTAGCTGCAGCAGTGAAGGCGTTAATAATATGAAACATGGTGTTGCCGGATTCCTGTTCAAAGGATTGATTTACAATTTTAGCTTCGTTCTGGGACAGCCCAAAACGTTTCGAAAAAGCATTAATTGAGCTGGCAGGATCATCAACGTGCGAATGGTGGGATAATTTAAATGATTCCTGCTTGCGGCTGGAGTCTTCAATTACCGCAGATAATGTTTCTGGGAAGTTTTCTAAACCTTTGTTGCTGATGTGCTTAAACCTCGATACCGCTGAGGACGTGACGGAGATAAGCCCGTTTGTGCAGACCAGGCGGTAAAAGAAAGCTTCTATGCTGAAAGCAAGCAATCCCACCTCACTATTTGCAAAGGCAACCCCAGGGACGATTTCATCCAATTTGCCATAGCTTGGATTCACACCGAATGCTTTGGCGTATTCAGGAATTTTGAGAAGGAACATCCCATTATCAATTGAATATTGCACTTCAGAATTAGGATCAAATCCCTGCTGAATTAGTTGAGACAGGATTTCCATGTTGTCCAAAGGCTGGTACCGTTCAGTAAAGACAGCACGAAGGGTATCGCCATCGAACCGGCAGAAAAAGGTATCCCTGTGCTGTGCTTCCTGCTCAATCCAAAAATTAAGATTGTGTGCCTGCAAATCTTCAGGGCAGCGGGAAAGATAAGAATACGGGACACGAAGTCGATTGGACAAAAGCCGCTGGGCGCTGGGGGCGATATGGATCTGTTGACCGGACACCCACATATTATTGAGACTGTCAAAAGTCATTTCGTGAACTGGTATCGTTTCATCAAAATGGTTTATAGATTCCTGATGTACTTCAGTGATAACGTTTTCGAGGGTAGTTGTTTGGGACATGGTGGTTCTCCTTGTTGATAAAGTTTGTATTTGAGGGAATGAGGGGCGGTTAATAGCCGCACATGGAACAGATTATTTCTGGATTTTTCCCGTTCTGAATGAGGATGTTATTGCCCAGGAATGAGCCGAAGGTGACATGGTGCCCACACGATAAACGGTACTTTTTCCCCTTCAGGCTGCGGATGATTTTTTTCAATTCTTCCACGTCCTGGTAGGATCGTTTTTGTTGTTTGGTCATAAGTGCCTCCAAATAAAAAAGGCCACCAAGAGCAGATGCCCAAGGTGGCCTTCAAATTGTCGTTGAAATTCAGTTGTAAATGACGTTACACCGGTCCATGCTTACTTCCCACGGGCCAAGTTCATCGTTTGATGAAAAGCCTTGGTTAACCCACATACCGCCCTTAAAGCACTGCGGGTGATGGCGCTGGTCAAAATCAATGAACAGATTGGCGATATACTGCCACATCTCCCGGCCTACCACCGGAAAGCCTTCCAAGCGGTCAATCCGCTCCCAGTCCGGTATCAACATTTTGTAAAGAGCAATCAGTGCTGAATCCTGGTGTTCTGCCTGCTCGAAAATCTGTTGGAGCTTGTGTTGGAGTTTTATCTTACTGGTGATGCCCTGGCTGGTCATGTGTTTCCGGCACTTTTTGTCAATTGAACTTGCTGTTGTCTGCATGTCTTCCTCCTTGTTTTGGACATAAAAAAACCCTCCAGGACTGTTTGTTCCAGGAAGGCATGAATTTGTTGTTAAGGTTTATTTTGAAGACCTTAAGGCGGGGGGCTCTCAGATCTGGTCATACGCTTCTTGAATCAATCCCTGGTCAGCGAAACTAAAATAACGGTCATCTTCCATGCTGATTATCAAATGCTCATGAACAGCTATACCCATTATTTCGGATGCCTGAATAATCTTTTGGGTTATGGCTTTGTCTGCGTTAGAGGGTCCTAATTCCCCGCTTGGATGGTTATGGGCAAGAATCATAGCCGATGCATTTGCCAATATTGCCGGCTTCAAAACCTCCCGTGGGTGAACTGATGCAGAGGACAAACTGCCAGTTGAAACAATATTTAACCCTATGGTTTTATTTTTGGCATCGAGCAGAAGAACACAGAACTGTTCACGGTCTGGCTGCCCCTGTGCGTAGATAAGATTCTGAATGACTTTTTGTGCCTGTGATGGATTGCTCAATCGTGTTTGTTCAAATTTGATATGCTCATCCCTGACCAGGCTGACACGGTAAACAGAAATGAATTTCCTGCGTATTGGCTTTGCTTCTGCGACACTGCCGAAAAGGTCCTGCTGGTGAAATTGCTGGTGTTTTGTCTGTTTCATGTTGCCTCCTTGTAAAAATACAAAAACCCTCTTGGATTGCTCCGAGAAGGCGTGAAATACTTGATTTAAAGGCTGTTTAGGATTTTTCTATGTGTACTGTTCCAGATGTTCGATAATGGCGTGTGGTGCTTTTTTCGACCCCAGG
>JAQICW010000458.1 GCA_027858355.1 Desulfobacula sp. | reverse complement strand
TGCTCTACCGGGATGTGGATATTGATTTTCTCGTATATACAGGCAACAGCAGAACAACAAGGTATGGATTTGATTTCTCCATCAATCTGGCCACCAATTTTGAGATACATGGTGAGCTGGCCCACATTCCCAAACAGTCCCAGAAAATTTTGAATGAGGATGGCAGTGTGGAGACCCGGGAGATTGCCGATACCAGTTATCTACTTGGGTTGCGTTATCTTACTCAAAATGACATCACCACCATTATTGAGTATTACCATAATGATGACGGATATACTGAGCAGGAATTAAACCGGTTTTTTGAACTGGTGGGCGATGCGGCTGATCTGTTTACAAAAACAGGGGATGATACCCTTTACAGCAAAGCAGCTTCAATAAGTGATGGGGCCTATGGCAGATCCCAGAGCGGCCGTAATTATCTCTACGCCAAAGTGTTACCAAGAAAGAACCCTTTGACTTGCTTTACTTCACTCCAAGCGTAACCGCCATTGTTAATCTGGATGATCAAAGCTTTTCCCTGAGTCCTGAGGCTGTGTATACCGGTTTTACCAACTGGGAGCTGCGCCTTCGTTATTCTCTGCTTGTTGGCAGCAGCTTTACCGATTACGGTGAAAAACAGAATGAAAAGAAGCTGGAACTGCGGGTTCGCTATTTTTTCTAAGCCAGATCTTCAGGCAAATACCTTCCAGTCCAAAAGTTCCCCTCAGCCAAGACATTCTTTTTTTAAATTTTATTTAATATAAAACTGGATTTTTTTCCAAACACTATCTTGTGTCAGGCTTTATCACGGGAAAAATAACCCTATAAATACATATTGTCGATGAAGGATTCCGGGTATCCCAAAGCATACCCAAATGAAGTCAACGCCTTTTAAATCGGGGGCCTTACCCAACAAATATAGACAGTACAGTCGCTTTTTTTCTTATCTAAGCAGCTGGATTTTACGATCCATGCAACCCATGATTTGACACCTGGTAATAGATGGGTTACAGTATGGTCATGATAAAATCTTTTAAGCACAAAGGATTAAAAAAACTTTTCGAAACCGGAAATCATAGCGGTGTTAATCCTGATCATGTAAAGCGCTTAAAGCTTATACTTGCAAGACTGGATGCGAGCCAGGCTCAGAACGATATGAACCTGCCTGGTCTCGGTCTTCATCCATTAAAAGGTGATTTAAAAGACTTTTGGGCGGTTGTTGTTTCCGGGAATTGGCGTATTATTTTCAGATTTAAAAACAATAACGTCATTGATGTAAATTACGACGATTATCATTAGTCTTAAATAAAAAGGATTAAAAAATGGTTATGTTTGATCCACCACACCCGGGAGAAGCAATAAGAGAATTTTGTATTAAGCCTCTTGGATTGACAGTTACCGAGGCGGCAAAAGGGCTTAATGTATCCCGTAAAACTCTTTCTGCCCTGCTTAAGGGTCGTTTCGGAATATCTCCTGAAATGGCTATAAGATTATCAAAGGCATTTGGCGGGAGTGCAGAAAGCTGGTTGATACAACAGGCGCAATATGATCTCTGGCAGGCAAACCATCGGGGAACAGAATTTAAAGTAAAATCTTTTATTTCGCCTTCTCCTGAGTTTAGCTATTAACCCTAAATCTCTCATTGGGATTTGATTTAAAGCCTTTTCGGAAGTTTTTTCAGTACAAGTTTCCGCATGAATCCAACAGCACTAATTTCCTTATTGATGTAGGTGGTGGTAAAGGAATAGAAAATTATCTCCATATTGGCCCAATATATTTCAGTGTATTTCAATTTTTTGACAAATGCATGGGGAAAAATAATTGATTGTGTCTGCTATAAACCCATGGAGGGGTCAAAGCTTTTGATAAAGTCCTTCAGAGTTTCACATTCCTTTTTAAGGTTTAAAAGTTTTTGGTCCAGGTTTTCCATGTCATGGTTGCTTCCGGCGGATTCAATGGCCATGGCAGCGTTGGCAGCAGGCTCTGCTGCCAGATATTTTAAGGTGCCCTTTAGCTTATGGGCAGAACTATCTATTTTTTCTGCTCCCAGAATTCCCGGATTTCCTTGAGAATATCATTGATATCATCATCAATCATTTCATCTTTAAGCAGGAAAACTAAAGCTGAATGATGGTATTATGATCGACTCATCGTTGCGTTTCCTGGTATGGTTTATAATCCTTGTTTGTGAAGGATATTTGGTTTTCCTAGGATCAAGGTTTTTCTGATAATTCCCAGGATTCTTTTTCCCTGCATTTTGCTTACCATATTTGCCAAAAACCTTTCAGTTGACAGGGAACAGTCTGTTAAATGCGTGATCTTCCTTCCGCAGTTTTCAAGCAGTTTAGCATATTCTAAAAGCTAAGATGGCGTTTTCAGGGTTTTCATCAATAGCAGGGATACCCTGGAAGTTTCTTACGTCTGCATTAAGAAATGCAATACGGGTTGACGGTTTTGAATGGCCTTTCATAAGATAGAAAAAATCTTTAAAGAAGTTTAAATATTGGGACCGGGAAAAATCTGAAATACTGCCTTTCATGTAATGCTCTGCCATTTTTTTTGTTTTCTCCAGGTCTTCCGCAAATGCCTGGATTTCTCTTGCGCTGAATTCATTTAGCGCAGGTGCTGGCAAAAGATTATTATTCTGATCTTTAAACGGGATGGAACCTTTTGGGGTGACCTCGTGAAAAACCTTGTCAGATACCTGTTCAAGTCTTGCAAGCGCTTTGGTTCAGATATGCTTTTTATATCTTTGCTTTGTTCAGGCTGTGTTTTACAGAGGCTTTTTGAACTATTGAGGGAATGTCGGTTAATAAAATCAGATCATGCATCAGAAAAGACTGCCATCCCAAGGGTTTCTGGAGATTTTGAAAAATTGACTCTACCTGTTCCACATATTTGTGGAACAGGTCATCCGTCACCTTGGAAACCTTGGAACCCCTATCTTTGCAAACCCTTATGGAATCTAACTTTGACAGCAATTTTACCACCCTTTCAAGGGGTGTTTTGCCTACCGTCAAATACTCAGGCTCTTTGCCCATTTCCACATCAATAATTTTAATGGTCTGTTATTGTCATTATCCAAATTCCCTATAAAAAAATAAGCAAATTTCATCGCACTGGTACCAGTTAGGTATGGGCCGTAATTTTTATGGACTGCAAAGGCATGGTCCATTACTTCATTTTCCCCGTTACCTGGTTTCCACAGCTTCCAACAACTCCTCCACCATGGCGGTCTTTTTCAGAACAATCCCTTCCTGATCAAGCAGATACAGAGTGGGAACCCCCAGTACAGTATAATTCTTGAAATTCACCCCATCCATACCGGTGAAGTCGCAATAGTTATCCGGCCACTGGTGGTAGGGAAGCTTTTTTTCAAACGCCTGTTCGGTCTCATCCGCGCTGATGGCTATCACCCGCACGTTGCGGTCTTTCAACCATTGGTATTTATTAGCCAGGTCGATCAGGGCATCCTCACAAAGGGGACACTCGCCCTGGTAAAATAGCAGCAGTGTGTAATCGGCATCCAGCTGGTCGGTTTCCAGGAGGATGTCAGTGTTTATCAGCCCGATTTTGGTGCGCACCGGTGCCTGAAACATTAGATCCGGCCCCTTTTTGCCTGTCAGTATTTTAAAGGATGCCAGCATACGTTTCGCTGTGGCTGACAATCCTGCATTGGCACCGGGGTGTTTATCAAGAAGGGCTTTAATTTGAGGCAGCAGGTCATCCTTGCCTTTCTGCACCAGCAACGGCACGGCTTTTTCAGCAAAGCCTGCCAGAATATAATCTTCTTTCATGCGCTTGATGGCAATATCAAGTCGGCCTTTAAACCCAGCATCCCCTTCTGCTGAACCAATATTCATCATCAGCCATTGGTGCAATACCTGGTCCCAGTGGCCACTTGTATAAAGGTCTTTAAATTTGAGGGTATGGGTCACAAAATCATTGAAATACCCGGTGTGATCTGCTGGATTTACATACACCTTGTCTGCCACCCCTTTGGTAAAATCCACAATTTCACCAAACCGGGCTGCGTACAATGGACTGTCTGCCCTGGCCTCTTGGACCTGCTCAAATTGTTGTCGCATGTGGACTTGTTCTTTGGATATTGCCTGGTAAAGATCTTCTGTGTGAGTATACACCTGCAAAAAATGGTTTACTGCCCCCAACTTGTCCAGAATGATCTGCTGGCGGTGATGCTGACCCTTTAAATCTATTATCCCAAAATATGGTTGGATCTATAGATTTCAGTAAGTTATAGCCATATGACTTGTATACTCGTTCAAGATTAATACTTTCTCAATCAACTTCGATTTTCTCTAAATCATATA
>JAQICW010000415.1 GCA_027858355.1 Desulfobacula sp. | reverse complement strand
GTCATTGCGGTATGGTTGGCTCAGCCATCTGGCGTTCCCTTGAATCCAAAGGCTACACCAATCTCATGGGCAGAACCCATGCCCAGCTTGATCTGATACGACAAAAAGAGGTGGAAGATTTGTTTGCCGGAGAAAAACCCGAGTATGTGGTTATAGCTTCGGCCAAAGTCGGGGGAATCGGGGCCAACAGCAACTTCAGGGCCCAGTTTATCTATGAAAATCTGATGGTTCAAACCAATGTGATCCATGCGGCCTACACCCATGGTGTTAAAAAGCTCTTGTTTCTCGGCTCAAGCTGCATTTATCCCAAACTTGCCCCCCAGCCCATGGCCGAAGAAGCTCTGCTGACACTGCCCCTTGAGCCCACCAACGAACCCTATGCCATTGCAAAGATTGCGGGTATCCGTATGTGTGACGCCTATAACCGCCAGTACGGCACCAATTTTATTTCCGCCATGCCCACAAACCTCTACGGGCCGGGGGATAATTATCATCCGGAAAATTCACATGTTCTGCCGGCCCTTATCCGGCGGATGCACGAGGCAAAAATCAGCAACGCAGATTCGGTCACAATATGGGGCAGCGGAAATCCTCTGCGGGAATTTTTATATGCGGATGATCTTGCCCAGGCCTGTGTGTTTTTGCTTGAAAATATTGATAACAAAGACATTGCGTTTGAAGATGCAAGCGGTACCATTCAGGCCCATATCAATATAGGATCAGGCAAAGAGATAAGTATCCGGCAATTGGCTGAATTGGTCCAGGAAGTTGTCGGATTTAAAAATAAGCTTACCTTTGATGCCTCCAAGCCCGACGGAACCCCAAGAAAACTGATGGATTCGACCCGTCTGAGGAAACTTGGCTGGGAACCGAAAATCGAGCTTGAAAAGGGAATCGAGTTCGCCTATGAGGACTTTTTGCATAGTGGGGTCTGACTTCGATAACCACTTTACCCCCCTCCCCAATAACTACAATAAGGAAAGCCTGACCCTGAAAACTGTGACCCTGAAAACTGAAGATTTAACATGGGATAAGTTTATCTACCCCAGGGGCACTGTAAGTCAGAAAACCATCAGCGTCTATGTGGAAGCCCTTGACATCAATGCGCAGTTCCCGCCTGTCAAGGTTCAGAGGGTGTTCAATTACACCAGTGCCGATGACGGCATAAAAACCACAGTAACCATAATCCTGGACGGGGTCCACCGCTGGTCCGCATTTAAGGAAAAGGGAATCAAAGAGATTGCAGCCATTGAATGGAAAGACACCCCCCTTGATTACGAGAAAAACAAAATAGCGCTTCTTCTTGAATCTGCCCAGAGCAATATCAGCCACGGGGACCGGCTGAGCACCAATGATAAAAAGCAGGTTGCCCGGGACATTGCCCTTTCAGACCCGGAATGTAGTGTCAAGGAAACGGCCCTGGCAGAAAAACTTGGGGTCAGCCGCCAATCTGTCAACCTGTGGGTATCCGATATCCGCGCCAGGCAGCGGACCAGCCGGGACAGCACCATCATACGCCTTGCCCGCCTGGGATGGACCCAGGAGAAAATCTCAGACAAAGTGGGACTCAGCCAGAACCGCGTATCTGAAATTATCGGAAATGCCAATATTGGCAATATCGATACTTTGCTCTCCCAGGGCCATGACATGGAATACATTGCCCGTCATTTTCAAATGGACCTGCCTTTGGCCTGGGCCTTGAGATTACAGGGAAAGACGGATCAGGAAAAATTCAAAGAGCTTGGATGGGGTCTTCGCACCTGGGACCAGTGGAATTTTAATGAATGTGATGAACGATTCGGGGACGACTGGCCCGGCCGCATCCCGGCCCAGCTCATTGCCCACACCTTGTACTATTTCACAAAACCCGGCGATTTTGTCCTTGACCCCATGGCCGGTGGCGGCGTAGTCCCTGACACATGCCTCCTCTTTGAACGAAAATGCCAGGCATTTGATCTTGCGACCCAAGACAAGCAAGGCAAGCGCCCTGAAATAGAATACCACCACTGGGACCCCAAAAAAGAAACATGGCCCGTCACAAAAAAACCAGACCTGATCTTTTTTGATCCCCCTTATTACACCAAGAAAAAAAAGGAATACGAAAAAATAGCAAATAAGGATATCCCCTCCATATCCTCATACACAAAAACAGATTACAAACAATTTTTTAAAGATTTTTTCACCCTGGCCCATAAAAATGCAAAACCAACAACAACCCTGGCTTTCCTCAATGCTGACTGGCGTGATTTTGAATCCACACCAGCCGCCGATGAAAAACCCGATAAAGCAATTACAATATTTGACTACCACAGCCTTTTATCAGAAACTGGATGGAAAACAATCTTTCGCATAGAATGTCCCCTGTCCTCTGAACGCCTGACCGGGAACCAGGTACAAAAAATGCAGGACAAACGTATCCTCGGCACCATCGGAAGAACACTGCTGATCGCAAAAATTAAATGATGAGTCATCTGAGTAAATCTGCGTCCCATAATATTGACTTTTAGATTGTTGATGTATATACTAAAAATATATATAATATAAAAAGGTGATAAAATGGAAACAGCAAAATTATTTCAAAATGGCAATTCTCAAGCCGTAAGACTACCTAAAGCATTCAGAATTCCTGGTAATGAAGTGAAGATATTTAAAAAAGGCAAACAGGTTATACTGGAGCCCATAGAAACGACATGGGACTCGTTGTTCGAATCCCTCAGTGAATTTCCGGAAGACTTTATGAAAGACGGACGTAATCAGCCTGCCATGCAGAAGAGAGAATCTTTTTAATGCGCTATCTGCTTGATACCAATATTTGCATATACCTCATAAAAAGACGTCCATCAGAGGTCCTTGAGCGATTCAGGCAACATTCTCCAAAGGATGTTGCCATCTGTACAATTACCTTGTTCGAACTTCAATATGTGGTTGAAAAAAGCCAATACCGGAAACGTTCCGAGGATGCTCTTACCAAATTTCTTCTGCCACTGGATCTTATTAATCTTGATCGTTCCGTTGCAATAGAAGCCGCAGCCATTCGCTCGCAACTTGAAAGAAAAGAGATGCCGATTGGTCCTTATGATCTGCTCATAGCAGGCTTGGCCAGATCACTGGATATGACATTAGTGACCAACAATACCAAAGAATTTGAAAGGATTGTTGGCCTGCATCTGGAAAACTGGGTTGAATAACGAGATCCTTTCTAACCTGGTTTTTAATGACACAAAAAAACCAGAGTCCCAATCCACATTAATAAATCCTAGATGAACCCAGATTTTCAAAATTGTATTATAACCCATCAGAGTCATCTGAGAAAATCTGCGTCCTATAAAAAGGAGGAGTAATGAAATTAATAGAATGGGAAGTAAACGAAGACAACTACCAGGAACAAATCATTATCCCCGAAGCCCAGAGAAAGCTTGCAGCAACCGAGGGAATCAGCACTGAAAACAAACAGAAAGTCGCAGCACGAGTATAGAACCTGAACACAGGAGAAATCTACACAGCCCGACTGGCCATTACTGGAACTCATCAACTCTACCTGCCAACAGAGATTCAAAAGGTGGTGGAAGGCGCTGGCCGAATAAGAATACAGCTCTTGTAAAAACAAAAACTTAACGGGGTCAGACCCAGCATTACTACCCAGCATTACCCTGCATCCTGCATTACCCTGCATTACCCTGCATTTCTGCTGCATTTCTGCATTCCGCATTCTGCATTCATCCTGCATTCATAGCGCATTAAAATTTTCTGAGTCAAAGTTATAGATATTCATATTTGGATTTATACAAAAAGATGGTATAATTAAAATGTGCATTAATTTTAAAGTGGCACTATGAGTTAAAAAGAGGAGCAGCCTACGCAAGACATAATAAATAAAAACGAATTATTTTATGAAATAAGAAGGCTGAATGTAATCGAAAGGCTTAATATCGTAACTGATATCTGGGATGAAATAAAAGAATCTCAGGAGCTGACGTATGTCTCAGAAGAAGACAAAAAGCTTCTTTTGAATAGGTTGGCAAATTATAGAACAAATCCAGACTCTGCTATAGATTGGACTAATTTGAAACAGGATATATATGATAAATATTCTGAACAAAGTTAAGTTTGTCAAAGAAGCAGCAAATGAACTACGGGAATCTGTTGAATGGTATGAGCTGAGGGCAGAAGGTCTCGGTCTAAGATTCATGGAAGAAATAGACAGCATTATTGAAAGAATAAAGCTTAATCCTGATCTATATCAAAAAATAATCGCTAAAATAAGAAAAATACAGGTAAACAAATTTCCATTTTCTGTGTTTTATAAAACAGAAGATAGTACGCTTGACTCTTTTGCGATTGTTAGCTGGGTCAGGCCCTATAAGGCATGGTTTTTATGAAAAAATCAGGTTATAAAAACATTTATCTCCGTGTAGTTAATAAAGCTAATCTTGACAAAATAAAGCATATTTTAAACGAATCTGGATATTACAACGAAAATACCGTTGAAGAAATTGAGTATGAAGAAAAAGATAATCTTTCATATTTTAGCCTTACCGTTGATTCTACAGAACATCTAAGATGGGGCGCATATGCCATGTTAGATGGTATTTTTATTGAGATCAATTCCATTGTCCCACAATGGAAGGGGATGTTTTATCTGCCCATATTGATCACCAGGAAAATAACAAATGAAAAATTAAAATCAATCATAAATCCAGATATGCTTAAAGAACATGAATTGCATCATCTTCAGCACATAATAGAGCACATTGACAGATGCCCAGGTTACATAGAGGACTCCAGAAAATATAATACAGGCAGTTGTACTTATGCTGATATTGAAAAAAGTATTGCCTTTGAGGTGAATAAACTTTTTTCCATTGAGTTGCCTGCGATTGTTGCAGATTATGAAAAAGGGGAGAGGAATTTTTACCTGCACTCTGACGGATTGGCTTCAATGGCTACATCGCATGATAAACATGAATTTGTTCAATATAACCTGGCACAATACATCGTACAGCTAAGACTGGCTTATATTAGCAGATTTGTTGAGAAACAAACCGAAATCAGCAATTTTATAGTAAAAGAGGTTAATGAACAGGGTGAAAAAAGATTTGGTGAAAATACAATGTCAAAAATTGCAATGGTACTTTTAAAATGTGTTCTTTTAGCACAAAATAAAGGTGAGCATTTCGAAATAGAGGATTGTTGTATATAAAAAAAATGTTAGAGATGTCAACTATTCAGCAAGTCAATCTGATTAGAGCAAAAATTATAAATTATGATTCCAGATTTGCTGGAAGCAAAGGGTAAACCATGCGGTCAAATGGGCGTGCCTGTTCATTTATTGACAGAGCGAAATTTTATGACACATAGCTACAGTTGATGGATGGATATTTCTTAGAATGCTGTTTTTGCCCCCAGAAAGCAGACTCTAAGAGGAAAAAACACCCTCAATTGCAACGATTTCTCTATAAAAACAAATGCTTATCTGGGTCAGACCCCGTTATCCGTTATTTCCGTATGTTATCCGACCCCGTTATCCGTTATTATGATTTTTTTTGAAGAGCTTGACAAAAATAAAATTTCGCACTACATTTGTCAATACAATCAAAGAAAATTTTAAAAGGAAAGCAAATGAGACCAGCAATCAATATAAGACTCGAAAAAGAGATGTTGAATTCTTTGGACAACTATGCCAGGGAACTGGAAAAGACAAGGACAAGTCTGATTGAAAAAGCAATAGAGCTTTATTTTGACAAACTGGATGAAATGGTGGCTGACAAAAGAATTGATGCCTTGAAAAAAGGTGAGACCGAAGTTATCCCCCTTGAAATAGTCTTTGCCAGAGCGGGTATTGATGTATAAAATTGGATTTGAACCTGAAGCAGAAAAAGAATTTTTGGCTTTGCCGGATAAAGATAGAGCCTTGGTTGCAAAAAAAATAATCACGTTGCAAAAAGGCCAGTTTCAAAAGGACAAACCGCTAAAAGGCAGGCACAAAGGTAAATTTCGCAAAAGAGCAGGAAACTTTCGGATTATCTATCTGAAAGAAGGAAATTTGTTATTAATCACCATTATCCGGATTGCCCACAGAAAAAAAGTATATTTTGAGAGGTCTTTTATAAGCAATTCGGATTTGCCCGTTTAAGCGATGATAGCCCAAGACTGTTTTTGCCTTTAAAATTTATAACTATTTCATTTGCAAAGGCGGGCTTAAATGTGTGTGACGGACTTTATAAAGAATCTGTAAAATCTTTATCTGACAAGGAGCCTCATTTCTTTACAAAATCCTTAAAATGCTGTTTTGACCCCGGAAAAGTGGGTTTTAAGGGGTGAAAATACAGTTTTTTGGAGCGATTCTGCTTTGACAGCAAATACTTAGCGGGGTCAGACCCTGATATGAATGCCCTGATATGATATGCCCTGATATGACCCTGATATCTGATATGATATCCTGATATGATATCCTGATATAGGATCGTTGTTGATTTATAACCATATTATTGATAAAATCTTAATTAAAATAAGGGGTATGGACAATCACGATCTAAAAGGAAAATTATGCAAAAAATCCTCAAAGACAAATTAAATGATCTAAGGAGTCTTTGTGCTTTTTTAAAAGTCAAAAAGCTTTATGTTTTCGGATCAGTTGTATCTAATAAATTTATGCGAGACAGTGATATCGATTTTTTGATATCTTTTTCTGAGAACCTTACCATTGAAGAATATACAGACAATTATTTTATTCTTCACTATAAATTAAGGGAACTATTTAATAGAGATATTGATATAGTCACTGAACGGACTTTATCGAATCCTTACCTCATTGAAAGTATAGATGAAACAAAGCAGTTAATTTATGAAGCGTGAAATTAAAAAATATCTTTTTGATATTATGGTATCGATAAACTCAATCAATGATTATTTAGATTCTTATTTCTGATTTTCGTGTTATTTTGGCAAGAGAATCAGAAAACTCTTTGGTTCTGGCTTGTCCAGGTTAGGTACTACAAGGGATCTTTTTGAATATCAAAACAATAAATTGCTTCGCAGAGGGGTTGAAAGAGAAATAGAAATAATTGGGGAAGCAATGAGTCGAATTTTAAAGATAGATCCGACCATTAATATTAAAAATACCAGAAAAATAGTTGATACGCGAAATTGGGTCATACATGGATATGATAAGGTTGATGATGTGGTCATTTGGGGAATTATCTCTAAAAACTTACCTGAATTGAAAAAAGAAGTTAATCACTACTTGAAGAATGAATAGCAGGAGATTCTTCTTGGGAGATCCTTAAAAAGCCAAACAAAAACTGAACCGGAAACCTCTTTACCATAGATGCTTAAAATCCTGTTTTTGATCCCGGAAAGTAAGTTTTAAGAGGCAAAATCTGGATTTTTTAAAGTAATTTGTTTTTAAAAACAATTACTTAGTTACTTAGCGGGGTCAGACCCCGTTATCCCGTACCCCGTTATC
>JAQICW010000369.1 GCA_027858355.1 Desulfobacula sp. | reverse complement strand
TCCCAGGCCATATATCCAATCAAATTAAGAGTATGAAGTGGCTCCCAAATATCCGGGGTATATCCTAAAATATTATATTCCAAAGGAAAATTTCCTTTATGCTCCTCTATATAATAATTTACCCCTTGAGCATAGGCATCAAGATATCCTGATAATTCATCTGAAATTTTACCAAGAACCATTTTTGATTTTTGAGAAATATCCAGGGTTCTAAAAAGTATATCTGCCTTGAGCATCTTTTCCCCAAAGATCTCACTTAACCTGCCCATAGTGACTCTTCGTATTAAATCCATCTGCCACATTCTATCTTGTGCCATGCAATAGCCGGTAGCAAGATACAAATCATGCTCATTTTCTGCATAGATATGGGGAACCGCATATTTATCGCGATATATCGTAACCCTTTGTTGAAGCCCTGGAATAGAGATAGTTTGATTATAATCAGGAAGTCCTTTTTTTGAGAAAATATTAATGAATATTAAAAGACCTGCCAATACTAGGAATAGGACAATAACAACACCTGTTAAAATTTTTTTTGCTTTCATTTCTTTTTCCTTACCTGGTTAGCAATCATTGTAATCAATTATGGTTTGGTTTTTTAAGGAAACAATGCTACTTATTTTTAATGTCTTTTGTTCATAAAGAAATTTGAAAAATATTTCAAGTGCTTTCATCTTTATAGTATCAAAATCCCCAGGTGATTATTTATTCTTCGATTAATTTTAAAATTTTTCTGGAACTATATTCCCCTACATCGGCAAGACCGTCAACGGGTAGAAATAGCCGTGCATTATTTGAATACAGGTATGGTTGAAAAATCTGTAAACTCTATTGAAAATTGTGGAAATTCCGCCACTAATCCCTCTTTAATGGCGTTTTCAAAATCAGCCAGCACGACCATATTCAAAGCTGCACAACAGGATTTTCCTTGTCCCAGACGATTTAAAAACACGATGAGTTTTTGACTCTTTTCCACATATCTGTTTTTTCCCACTAAACCCAATTGCGCAATTGTCATGCCGGACTGAGGATCTTGGATACTATCCAAAACCCTGTCGATTTTTTTTTGAATTATATCATCCATGTTAATCCCTCCTAAAAAAATGAAAAAGCTGCCAGGCTATCCCAAAATACTAGTCAGCGCATCAATGAGGCGCATGGTATCGTCCTTTGTGTTATAATGAGCAAAACTCAGTCTGAGAACACCATCATTGGTATCTATCCCCAATGCTTTTAATACTCTACAGGCATAAAAATGTCCATTCTTTGCAGCAACACCTTTTTTTGCCAGGGATGAGGCAAGCAAGGACGATGAATGGGTGGCTGAAACCAAGGAAATATTTGCTTCACGACCTTTTATGCTTGCTTTTCCAATGATTCTCACTGGCAATTGATTGAGCGCTTTGATTAATATTTTACACAGAGATAGTTCGTGTTGATTCATAATGTTTGAAATTTCAGACACTTTGAGATTAAGGCTCTTTTCAGAATAACCAAAATGGTGATCATAAAGTGTCTGAAAAAAATCACCAAGCCCTGCAAGTGCTGCAATCGAAGCGTGATCAGGGCCGGCTGCATCTAAACGGGCCCAGGGATTTTCAGCATTAAAAAAATGACATTGCGGTGCCAGCTGATCCATAAAATCCGGGGCTATATACATTATGCCTAAATGAGTTCCATAGGTTTTATATGTGCTGAAGCAATAGGCATCTGCCTCAACCAATGAAAGATCAGGCCAGCAGTGGGGAGCATAGGAAACACCGTCAATGACCACTTTTGCTCCAAAACTATGCCCTAAACGAGTAATTTCTTGAATAGGATTCACCGTTCCAATGATATTAGAACTATGTGTCACACAGACAATTTTAGTCTGCTTATTCAGAAGTTTTTCAAATTGGGCAAGCTCAAGTTCACCATCTTTTGCATTGACTCGCCAAAAATGCAAGGTTGCCCCTGTTTGCTCAGCCACTCTTTCCCAGGCACCAATGTTTGATTCATGATCTTGTTCAGAGACAATGATCTCATCCCCCATTTTAAGAAAACCCATACAGGCAATGCTGAGGGTATTGAAATTCTGAGTGGTTGATGGGCCAATGGTAAGGGTTTCTCTGGGTACGCCCAATAGCTCTGCAATGACACGACGACCTGCATCCATTTGTTCTCCGGCAGCAGCAGCAAGTGCATTATCACCATAGGGTTGAACTTTATTGGCTTGATAAAAATATGTCAATTTGTCGACCACGGAACTGCATGCAAAGGTCCCACCGGCATTATCAAAAAATGCCCATTGTTTTGACTGATCCAGTTTAAAAAAGGCAAATTGCCGGCGTGCAAAACCTACATCGAAAAAGCTTTGATCGACTTTCTGTTTCATAAATATGATTCTCCTTTGGGTGCATAAGGTGATTGGTTAATTTACTTTATCAGATCATTCAGAGCGCTTGTTATCCAAGACGGCAAATTGGAGAATATTTTAGATTCTTTTTACGCCAACCGCTCCTTAATAATCTCCTGGATGACCTTGGGATTCGCCTTGCCCTTGGAGGCTTTCATGGCCTGTCCCACAAGGAATCCCATGGATTTTTTATTTCCTTTTTTATAGTTGGTCACGGCAGAAACATTGTCAAAAATGATCTTATCAACGATTTTTTCAAGCTCTGCCGTATCAGAGACCTGCCTGAAACCGAATTGTTCAACAATTTGCCCCGGGGTTTTGTCGGTCTCAAAGAGTTTCTCCAGCACAGACTTGGCTGAGCTTGAATTGATCTCACCCTTTTCAAGCAATTGGATCAGGCCTGCAAATCTTTCAGGCGTGACTTTTGTGTTCGCCAGGGTCTGCCCATGGGCCTTTAATGCAGGAAGAAGCTGGGTAGCTATCCTGCCTGCTGCCATGCGCGCCCGTGCGCCAAGGGTCACAACGGATTCAAAGAACTCGGAAAGACCCCGTTCGGAACTCATGAGCACGGCTTCGTCGTGGAGCAATGAATACTCCTGAACAAATCGGTTTACCTTTTGACTGGGCATCTCTGGAAGAAGAGATTTTATCTTTTCGAGCCAGGGGTCCGTCAGGACTATCAAAGGGACAGATGGATCGGGAATGCAGGGTCCTTCGAACTTGGCCCGCATGGCCGTGGTAACATGTTTTTCAGGATCCCACAGACGGGTGTGCAGCACAATGGATTCTTTGTTATTGACAGCGTCGATCTGGCGTTTGATCTCATAGGCAATGGCATCGCCCACATGGTGGATGGAGTTCATGTTTTTGATTTCCACCTTTGTATTGAGCTGGTCACTGCCTGCTGGCCGAATGGAAATATTTGCATCGCACCGCATGGTCCCGGATTCCATACTGCATTCAGCACAGCCCGTGTATCGAACCTGGTTTCTTAAGACCTTTAAAAATTCCATGGCATCATGGGGGTTTTTGAGTTCAGGTTCTGTGACAACTTCCACAAGGGGCGTGCCTGCACGGTTGAAATCCACCAGGCTTATGGGAAGGCGGCCTTCGATTTCATGGACCAGTTTTGCAACATCCTCCTCCATGTGAACATGGTGAAGTCGAAGTTTTTTCAAATTTCCCTGTTCATCCAGAATTTCCACCCAGCCATTTCTGGCAAGGGGCTTATGGGCCTGGGAAAGCTGGAATCCTTTTGGAAGATCAGGATAGTAATAGACCTTCTGGTCAAAGGCACTTTCGCCCTGAATCTCGCAATTAAGGGAGAGGCAGGCAAGAATTGCCTTTTCCAGTACTTCCAGGCTCAAGATGGGAAGGGCTCCGGGCATCCAGAGACAGACAGGACAGACATTGGTGTTTGGATCATCACCCGGGTTGTTGGCGCAGTCGCAGAACATCTTGGTGGCTGAGTTCAGCTGTATATGAATTTCAAGACCGATTACTGCTTCATATTTCATGGTGCATCTCTCCTGTATAGATGTCAGATATGCGGGCTGCAAGGGCAAGTAGTCGTGCATCATCAAACCTTTGACCGATAAATTGAAGGGCAGACCTGGTGTTGCCATCATTGACAGGCCCGGGGATTGAAATCGCCGGGTTCCCCGTGAGGTTTGCAAGAAGCGTCAATGAAAACACATCATAGAAATCAGATATAGTGTCTGGCTTTTGGGTCGTTGCACAAGGTTTATCAGAAACGGGCAGAACGATCATGTCCACTGTTTCAAACGCTTTTTCAACGGTTTTGATCAAACTGGCCCTGATGCGGCAGGCATCCAGAAAGGCGCTGTAATTTTTGTACTGGAAATATCCCCCCTGGAAAAGATAGGCTTTAACTAGGGGACCAAAGGATTCACCCCGGGATTTAATGTACATCTCATTCCAGTTCTTTGCCAGGCCCCCTGCTCTGTGGCCGTAGCGGACACTGTCGAACCTGCCGGCACTGGACGATGCCTCAACGGTTCCGATCACGTTGTGAACGGTTCTGGCAAGGGAAAAGTCTTTGATGGAGACCTCTTTAATCTGAACACCGGCCTTGCCAAGTTTCTCCACAGCCTGTTCAAATTCTTTGTTCCCTTCCTGGCCCATGGCTGAATTCAATTCCCGGACCAGGCCCACGGTCAAAGGGCCATCATGGGACTCTTCCGGAATATTAAATTGGGACATGGCCTGGTCAATGCCGGATTCTTCCATGGACGGATCACGCTCATCAATGCCGGCCATGGTGTAAATAGTTTTTGAGATCGTTTCCAGGGACCTGGAAAGGATGCCGCAGCTCTCCATGGATGGGATTAAGCTGAACAGGCCGAAACGGGAAATAAGGCCATAACTCGGCTTAAACCCGAAACAGTCAGAGGCGGCAGCCGCCATCCTTGCCTCGCCCGTGGTGTCTGTCTTCAGCACCACATGAGAAAGTCCGCTGTTTATGGCATCACCACCGGTATCCCCGTCAAGGCCCAGGCCCAGTTCCGCCATAAAGGTTCTTCCCTTGAGAGTTGCTCCGGCATTTCGCAGGCGCTGGATGAAGGTGGCATCTTCCAGGGCCACATAATTTTTAAGGGCCACAGAGTGGGCATCGCTCGGCCAGTTGGCAACGGATATGCCGGACTCAACGATCACGCTGGTCCCGGCCATGGGGCCGTCCGACTCGGGCGGGGGTGAGGTGTTTATATATGTAAATATCTTAGATTCCATGAAACATCCTTTCGTGTTTCCCAATTATTCAAGAATACTTGCAACCTTGAAGTAATCCCCTTTTACAAAAGGAGCATTTTTAAACAGGTCTGATGTTTTGACAGATGAAGACCTTGTGGCTGCACGGCCTTTTCTGAAATGATTCTGTCCCCTGAACACCGAGATAGCCGGCTCGTATTCCCGGGCATTGCCAGAGACTTCTTGGGCCATCCTTTCGGCATCTTCAAGCGCGCTTTGGATTATGGGTCGTTCATCCGCTTCAAAATCAATTCTGGAAACCCAGGAAATATAGTCGATGATCTCCTGCTCTGGGTCTGAACCCGGCAACGCCTCGGTTTTGCCAAGATCCAGCAGGCCCAGTTCGGAAAGCTGCTCATGGGCCACCAGCGATGGTGCCCGGGTCAAGGGACAAAATGCGCTTCTGTTCTTGGGAAAGGCCGTCACCTCCCGTATGGAAGGGGTATTCAGAATCATGGCAACCACCCGGTCCATGCCAAGGGCAAGACCGCCGTGGGGCGGCGGGCCAAAATTAAGGGCCTGGAGGAAAAAGCCGAATTTTTCTTCTGTCTCCTGGGGCGAGAGTCCCAGGGCCGTGAACACCTTCTGCTGGATGGAAGGATCATGGATACGGATACTGCCTCCGCCTAATTCCTCGCCGTTTATAACGATATCATAGGATCGGGAAAGCAGAGAGAGAAGATCTTCCTGGTCGCTGTGATCGAAATCTATTCGGTCCGGGGCAGTAAAAGGATGATGGCTGGATGTAACCCCATCTTCTGTGGCTTCAAACAATGGAAAATCCGTGACCCAGACCGGTTCAAACCTGTCTTTGGGAATCATGTCAAGGCGATCCGCAACATGGAGGCGGAGACGTCCAAGGGCAGAATTAACCACCTCAAGGGAGGCATCGGCTATGATGAGGATCACATCTCCATTGGAGGCATTGAATAGTTCAATGATGGATCGTTGTTCTTGGTCATTGAAGAACTGGACTATGTTGGAATCAAGCCTATCACCTGTCACCCGCATCCAGGTCATGCCCTTGGCGCCAAAACCGGGAACAATCTGTTTTGCGTATTCGTTCTGGAGAACGTTTTTGCTCAGGCCTTCAGAAGCCTGTTTGACATTGATTCCCTTGATCACCCCGCCCCGCTGGAGGATCTGTTTAAAGATGCTGTAGCGGGTCTGCCTAAAAATGTCAGTTGCCTCGACAAAAAGCATTTCAAAACGCAGATCCGGCCGGTCTGATCCGGTTTTGTCCATGGCTTCCTGCCATGTCATGCGGGGAAACGGCCTTGGAAGACTTGTTCCACCGATTTCAAACATCCGGCACAAAAGATCTTCAATAAGATTAAAAATAAATTCTTCATCAATGAACGAGGCTTCAAGGTCGAGCTGGGTAAATTCCGGCTGCCGGTTGGATCTCAGGTCTTCATCCCTGAAACACCGGGTGATCTGGTAGTATCGTTCAAAGCCTGCCACCATGAGAAGTTGCTTGAAAAGCTGGGGTGATTGCGGCAGGGCATAGAAATGTCCTGGATTGACCCTGCTTGGGACCAGATAGTCCCGTGCACCTTCCGGCGTGCTCTTGGTCAGAATCGGCGTTTCAACTTCGATAAACTCCTTTTGGTCCAGGAATTCTCGAATGCAGGCGTTGATTTTGTGACGTTTAATGAGAAATTGCTGCATGCCTGGACGTCTTAAGTCCAGGTAGCGGTATTGAAGCCTCAAATCTTCGGACACGGGTTCACGGCTTTCAATTTCATTTACGCTTCCAACCATGGCTTTTTCAGTGATGGAAAACGGAAGGGTATCGGACCGGCTCAGGATTGTCATATCAGTGACTAGAATTTCAATATCTCCGGTCTCAATATTTGGATTTTCAGTTCCCCGGGCCCGTTCTACTATCCTGCCAAAAGCTGTGATGCAGTATTCGTTTCGAAGGGATGTTGATTGTTGGCAAACCTCTTCAGGGGCAAATTCAGAGCTGAAAACCAGTTGAACAATCCCGCTTTGATCCCGAAGATGGATAAAAAGTACTTCTCCGTGGTCCCGAAGCGCATCAACCCAACCTGCAAGGTGAACTGTTTTACCGATATCGGCCGATCCCAGCCGGCCGCAATTGGATCTGTCATGGTATAGCATCCCACGCTCCCTTATTTCTTAAGTCTTCTACAATGGTTTCAGCAATTTCTATTAATTTAAGTTTGTCCACTTTTGTGCTCCGGGTCAACGGCAGTTCTTTGTCCTGGGGCCATATTTCAACATGCTGGGGTCTTTTATAAGAGGCTATGGACTTGCAGTGTTCCATCACATCCTGGCTGCTCAGAGTGATATTAGCGCCAGGACGGACAAAAGCAAAAATGCCTTCGTCAAAAAGCGTGTGTTTCAACCCGATTACTTCCACTACATCCACCCCTTCCATTTGGGCAATATGTTCTTCAACCTCTCCTGGAAAGACATTGTAGCCTTTTTGTTTGATAACAAACTTCTTTCTCCCGGAAAGATACAAGGCTTTGTAACCGTCCATCTGTTTAAAATACCCCAGATCCCCCGTATAAAGTATGCCTTCGTTTGAAACAGCTTTTTTTGTTTCTTCGGGCTGATTATAATATCCTAAGAACACAATGGGAGGATGATAACAAATTTCTCCGATCTGCTCATCAGCCAATTCTTCTCCTGCTGATCCATTCTCTTTCATGGGATTACGAATACTTACCCGGGCCAGATCAGAAAAGGCCTGTCCCACTTGGCCTGCCATCTCCTCATGGGAGATATCAGCAGGTGTAAATGTCGCAAAACCGGCATTTTCAGTCATTCCAATACCTGTCCCGAATTTTGGCGCCATGGTGGATAGTTTTTTAAGAAAAGTTGTATCAACGGCTGAACCGGCATAGGCAACAAACTCAAGGCTTGAAAGATCATATGTTTCATACCCTGGAAAATTCCAGAGCATTCTGAACATGGTGGGTATCTGTCCAATTACCTTGACTTTATGACGTTCAATGGCTTCCAATGTGGTCTTGGTGTCAAATATTCTTAAAAGAACGGCTTTACCTCCGATAAACATGGTGGTCATAAATGTTTCCGTGACACACCCGACATGGCTTGGGGGAAGATTCACAAGAATTGAAAAATCTTTTTTATCCCCTTTATAATCAATGCCCCTTTCCAATATCTGGTTCTGAACAATTATATTTTCATGGCATAATACAGCAGGCTTTGGTTCTCCTGTAGTTCCCGTTGTATAAATGATCAGGGCCGGGGTTCTTTTATCCATCTTTTGATATGTTCTTTTAAGCTGTCCTGTGAAAATATCTGTCAGTTTCAACCACACAAGGCGCACCTTATTCATGAGGTCTGAAATACTGACACCACCTTCTATAATATCTCCGGGTTTGGGATCTGGTGTGAACTGCACCAGGTGTTTTACAGACAGGCATCCCTTTTTAACAGCGTTTCCAACCAGTCTGAAATCCCGGACAGGGGTTTTGCCTAAAAAGAAAAAGGCTTTGGCCTCAATCTTGTTGATGTCCCGGACAACTTCATTTTCACTTAAGCGAAGATCCAAAGGCGCAATAATAGCCCCGATTTTAAAACAGCCATACATCAGTGCCATATGCTCCGGGAGCAATACCAGCTGGGTTGCCACCCGGTCTCCTTTTTGGATTCCCATATCAAGTAATTTGAGTGCAAAAAAATCAATTAATGAGCTAAATTTTTTATAGGTAATTTGCCTTCCGTCTTCATGTTGAACCATGGCCACGGAATCCGGCTGTTCTTTTGCCCATTTATCAATATAGGAATTTACAAGCGGTAATCTTTGGTTTGTGTTCATTTTACCCCCGTTTCATTATTTTTACATATCCAGACCGAATAGCTTTTTTGAGTTCATTATTTTGGACTTCAAAAAAGATATCTGTATAGTCTGTATAATCTTTTTTCCCTGTACACAATACCTTAATATCCGTTCCAGGCAGGACCATTCCCGTAAACCTGCATGCAATCTCCAAAATTCTTCCAGGATCTTTGTCAGCTTCAGTGTTAACCAATTCTCGAATCGCGTATGCCAGGGTTGCCGTTCCCTGTAGAATAATTCCGGGCAGACCCACCATCCTGGCAAAATTGGGTGAAGTGTGAATTGGAAATTCAATATTGCTGCATCCGTCATAAATATAGGGGCGCAGATGATCAATATGAATGTCAGATGCCCATAAAACTTCTGCCACGTTATCATTTTCCGGAATTAAAGGGATTTCACCAGC
Organism: Desulfobacula sp.; assembly: GCA_027858355.1. The sequence continues at coordinate 663 of JAQICW010000369.1, read as the reverse complement.
CGTATCTCCCTTTCCACAGTCCACCCCCCTCAGCATGGCACCAATATATTCCGTGAATACAGGTTTTCCAAACCGGTCTTCAGCATCCAGACGGATAATGGCATGGGTCCCTGCACGATGGGGTAAAATAGCTTTTAATGTCCCCGTTAATGAGAGTTCATCACCGGGCCGGATCAGGCGGTGTAAAATCAGGTGTTCTGTATAGTGTACCTGGGTCATTAAAACGTCTTTTGGAAAATCTTTGGAGTCAATAAAGGTTTCCAACCGGCTCAAAACAGGCCAGGTAACGGATACTGCAAACATGGGATGGGAGACAATACCCTGGTCTTGCCTGTCATCAAAATATTTCGGGTTATTGTCCTCTATAGCTGCTGCAAAATTTGTTGTTTCCCGCCAGTTGATCTTTGTCTGATAGTTCAAAAGCCGCGTCCCAACAAGGCTGGCATCTAATTTCATAGCGCAACCCCATTTTTACAATCCTGCTCTAATACCCTGATAATTTGAAGCACTGTTTGATTAGTCCGTGTTTCCACACCATGGGTATTGCCCAATTCAACTACTTTTCCTCCAAAAATCTCAACTTCGGTTTTCCGTCCCGCCTCAATATCCTGCAGCATTGACGTTTTTCCCTGGGGCGATAAAACATTTAAAAATTGATACCAT
>JAQICW010000326.1 GCA_027858355.1 Desulfobacula sp. | reverse complement strand
TCTTTATTATTGACCACAACCTTACCATTGCCGGGTGCTAACCATACCTTGGCTACAGAATCTTTTCTCTTGCCCGTCGCATAAAATACGTTTCCACTTTCCATTGATAATTATCGCGTCCTTTTTTCCTTAAATTTCAATCGCTTCAGGTTTTTGCGCAGCATGGGGATGCTGATCACCTGCGTAGACAAATAATTTTTTGCCAAGTTTTCTACCGAGCCGATTTTTAGGGAGCATCCCCTTAATCGCCTTTTTAAGAACCTCATTAGGTTTTTTCTCAAACAATTCTTTTGCAGTATCAGATTTAATACTGCCTATATATCCTGAGTGACGGTAATATGTTTTCTGTTCCAATTTATTACCTGTCAAACGGACTTTATCGGCATTTATCACAATAACCCAGTCCCCCATATCCACATGGGGCGTGAAGAGTGGATTGTGCTTCCCCCGGATTCTATATGCCACCTGGGAGGCCAGTCTGCCAAGAATTTTATCCTTTGCATCAACAATACACCAATTTTCTTTATTATCTGATCTTTTTGCACTATATGTATATTTTTTCAATTTCTTCAAAGCTCCTAATTCATAAACACAATCAGCAATATTTACATAAGTTTCATGCTGATGTCAAGCAAAATCTAAATTTCATTTTCTTTTAATTCACTGTGCCCAAAGGGGGGGGCTCTTTTTCTGCCAATAAACTATTAGCTGTCTTACAGAATACCTCAGCATTTAAAATCCCACCATTTTCAACAATAAGATCTTTACATGTCACCTTGCCTGAACAAATCCCTGTGGAAAGGACAATTAATTCCTTGGATGCATTCAGATCCCCTTGAAAATTTCCGCCAATGGTAATACTGGATACCTTTGTGGCACTGGAGTTTACCCGTCCATCCTCTGCAATAATCACCACATCTCCTTCAATGGTGCCGGTAACCTGGCCCTTGATAATCAAGGTGCCATTGCTTGAAATTGAGCCTTCAATCTTCAGCTCCGTATCAATGATTGAAAGATTCTTATAGGTTTTCTTCCCCACTTTAATTCTCCTTAATGTCGATCACTTTTTCAAAAATCAAATCTGCCTGCTCATTAAAAACAAAAACACTTGCTTTTTTATAAAATTCAGGATCACCCGGATGCTTGATCCTGAATTTAACCGTTTTAAAATTGACAATGGAAAAATATTGTCCTTTTCTATATTCAGAAGGGATACCATTTTTTATGGCTGAGGTTGGCACAACCAGCATTTGATCTTCAAAATCATTGTCAGATTTTAATACAATAAATATTCTTCCGGATACATCTCCAGTGTCTTTAGAAATATTTCTAATATCAAATCGAACCAGAAGATCTCCAGTTGCACCATCCTTTATTACAGAGAATTTTTCCAGGTCAACGGTTTTTTCAATTATCTTTTCCCCATCTTCAGGCTCGGGAGAGGCAGGAAATTTTTCTTCAATCCTTTCAACGGCAAGTGTATTTTCTTGTTCATTTTCTTTCTTAGTAACGGGATCTTTCCCAGACATCACAAGCCTTGCCATTAAAACTTCTTTTTCCCGGGTGAGCTCATAGACCTTTTTTTCAGCCAGGACAAGCCTTTCTTTTGTAAGAACTGCTTCCCGGGATAACCCTGTATAAACATAATAAAACAATGCCCCAGCCACAATACAGGCACAAGTAATAATAGATAGGAGTCTTACAAGAATTTTTAAATATTCTCCGGATTTCATCTCTCCAAAATCATCAACAATAATAATTTTTGGTCTTCGCACAGGCTCGTAGGGTTTTGGTCTGGGTTGGCTTATTCCTATTTCCTGCTTTGTTGACCTCTTGTCCATAATTCACCTTTATTAACCGGTTTAATCTCTCTTGTCCTCTGGGGGCAGCATTCTGCCTGATTCACAATGTCAAATTCACAATTCTGGTTTAATCTTAAGATGGTGATATGCTTTTTCCGATGCCTTTCTACCACTGGAGGTTCGAAGGACCATTCCCAGTTTTAATAAAAAAGGTTCCACAACATCCACAAGCGTGTCTGTTTCTTCCTGCAATGTTGCTGCAATGGCTTCAATCCCCACAGGCCCGCCCTTGTAAAAATCTATTATAGTTTTTATATACTGCCTGTCAAGAGATGTAAGCCCCAGCCCATCAATTCCTTCCAGTTCAAGGGCAGCCTGCACACTCTGCTTTGTCACTTTTCCATGGGATTTTACCTGGGAATAATCCCTGACCCGTTTTAATAATCTATTGGCAATCCTGGGAGTTCCCCTGGACCGTCTGGCAAGTTCCATGGCACCATTTTCAGAAATAAGGGCATTAAAAATAGCCGCAGACCGCTTAATAATGACAACCAATTGTTCAACAGAATAAAAATCAAGGGTGCGAAAAATGCCGAATCGATCCCTTAGAGGAGAAGATAACAGCCCTACCCTTGTGGTTGCGCCAATAAGGACAAACTGCTTTAACCGGTATCGATGGCTCCGGGCATGAATCCCTTTGTCAAATATAAAATCAATGGCAAAATCTTCCATGGCAGGATATAAAAATTCCTCAACAATCTTTGGAATTCGATGAATTTCATCTATAAAAAAGATATCCCCATCACCAAGATTGGTTAATATGCCGATCAGATCTCCCCCTTTTTCCAGGGCAGGTCCTGAAGTAACGATTAAATTTTTTTCCATTTCACTGGCAATAATATGAGAGATGGTTGTCTTGCCTAAACCAGGAGGCCCATGAAGCAAAATGTGGTCCAGGGATTCATTCCTCATTTTGGCAGCCTGTATAGCAATTTTCAAGGTTTCAACCGTGTCATTCTGACCAATATACTCTTTAAAACTGGTAGGCCTTAAAGATACAATGTCAGGGGATATGTCATCGGGGATATTTTTTGATGTAACAATACCTTTTTTATCAGAAGAATAGGAAATAATATCATCACTCATATTTTATCTTTTCTCCTGAAAAATCTCATCAAAAAGTTCTTCCGGGGTTGAAATCGTGCTTTGCCTTTCAAAGGCCTCGCTGATCATTCTTTTTGCTGACAAAGGAGAGTGTCCAAGCTGCTCTACAAGAACGTCGGCAACCTGTTGACTGATTATATGCATATCAAGGGGAATTTTATCCTGGTCCATCTTGTCTGCATGATCTGTCACAGCTATAAATTTTTCTACTTTACCATGAAGGGTTGCGATGATTTTTTCAGCAGTTCTTTTACCAATTCCACTTAAGCCTGTTAAAAATGTAACATCTTTTTTTTCAATGGCATCTGCTATCTCACCCACGGACCGGGACATGGCTTTCACAGCTTTCAGTGGTCCTATGGCATCAACAGTAATAAAGGTTTGAAAAAACGCTTTGTCCCCCATTGTTTCAAAACCAATGAGAACAGGTTTTGGCTGTCTTTCTGTCAAATGATAATAAATATACAGGGATACCTCATTTATCTGAGAAGACCTTAGTTTTTCAACCATCTGAGGCGTCAAAACTACTTCATATCCAATATTGCCGACAAGCAGTAAAATGCCATCAGACTCGAAATGAAGAATAGTGCCTTCAAGAAATCCGATCATAATCTTCTTTTATACCTGTAATATCCGGTTATTGCCAGCCCCAGGGCGTCTGATGCATGAAAAGGTCTGATAGGTTCTTCGTGTTTTAATAAATTTCGAACAGCCCTTTCCATCTGAAATTTATCTGCACTCCCATTGCCGGAAACAATTTTTTTTACTTCTCTTACAGGGATTTCTACCACATCAAGCCCGGCTTTATATGCTGCCACAAGCAGAACACCTGAAACTTTGCCCAGCATAATACCTGATCCAGGGTATTTTTCAAGGGAGAATATGTCCTCAATAACCACATATTCCGGCTTAACCTGACAAAGGAACTCAAGTGTTTTTGAATAAATTCTGTGGAGCCTGTAAGGGATCGGGTCTTTTGCATCTGTTGGGATACTGCCAAACGAATACCCACAAATTTCTTTTTTATTTCCCTCTATAACAGCAATGCCCGTGCCTGCCAATCCCGGATCAATGCCAACGACTTTTATCCCAGACATTTATAACATCACTTTAAGGTTTTTATTTTTTCCTGGGCATATCTGGCTTCATTTGTGCCGGGATGGTTTTTTATCAATTCTTTTAAAATCAGCCTGGCATTGGCCTCTTCCCCCAGTTCAGCAAAGGCATATCCCTGTTTCAGCCTTGCTGCGGACAGCTTGTTGCTGTTCGGGTATCCTTCCAGGACTTTCTGGTACTCCAGGATGGCTTTTTCAAACCATTTTTCCACATAATAAGAGTCGGCGATCCAAAATCTGGCATTGTCTGCATTATCAGAATCTGGATATTTATTGATAAAATTTTCAAACTGGATCCGGGCATTTTCATTATCCCCGTCATCAAATAATTTTTTTGCAGCATCATATAGTTCCTGGGCAGGGCTTTTTCCAGGGATTGGTGCTGGTTGAATTGTTTTATCAATCTCTCCGGCTGCTGACGGCTCAAATCCAATATATATTTCCAGCTTGATCGCTCGTTCATAATTTTTTGAAATGGCCTGATCTAGCCGTTCTATTTTTTCTTCCATGGTTCCGCCATTCTTTTGATAATATCCTTCAAAACCATGCTTTATTTCTTCAATCTGCCCTTCAAGTCTTTGAAGCCCTTCCTTGAGTGTCTGGATGGTGTATTTTAATTCTGCATACTCTTCCTGGCTGATCGTGGCGCTATCACTTAATCTTTTCTCCAGGGCTTCTATCTTTAACTGATTGTTCTGGTTTAAGAGGGCAGAGGCATTTAATTTTTCCTTTTGCACGGAAAGCTGCCGGCTATTTTCCATTTCAAGAACCGCCACTTTGGTTTCAAGGGCAACAAACTGCCCAGGTTCTACACACCCGGAAAGGAAAACAAAAACAATAACGACAAAAAAAAGATGATTTCTTTTCAGAACCAAACTCCTGGGGACAGATTTTAAATCTGTCCCCGCACATCTTTACATCAATTAATCAATTGCAAAATGGGCGCGCCTGTTGCTTCTATAGGCAGCTTCCGTCTTGCCTGGATCTTTTGGCATTTCTTCGCCATAGCTGATGGTTTTCAAACGAGAAGCTGAAACACCCAGGTTAACCAGATAGCTTTTCACAGTGTTTGCACGACGGTCGCCCAGGGCAAGGTTATATTCCGTTGTACCACGCTCATCACAATGGCCTTCAATGGATACGATTGTTGAATTGTTCCCTTTTAACCAGGCTGCCTTTTCTTTTAATTCTGTCTTGGCCTCATTACTTAACTCTGAACTATCATATTCAAAATAAATATCCTCATACTGAAACCGTTTCTTTGCAGCCAGAATTTGTGCAGCCTTTTGCGCTTTTTCCTGGGCCATCTGATCTTCAAGGTTTTGCTGTGCAATACGGTCGGCTTCTGCTTTTGCATCAGCAGCGGCTTTTGCTATTGCATCGGCCTCAAGCTTGGCTTTTGCCTGATCTTCTATGGTTGTTGCATCAGACACAACGGTTTTCTTTGCGCATGAGACAGTCAAAAAAAGCCCTGCAACAAGAATTGCCATTACCAGATTAATCCATACCCTGTTTTTCATTCCTTTGTCTCCTCTTTTAGTTTAATTTTTTGGCAAAGACCAGTCCGGTTGAGTCTGCTTGCCTTTCAACTGCAGAAGTCTTCTCGGTTCTGAGCCAGATGCATTCATAACAAAAATTCTTGGGACATTGCCTTCCCTTGTTGATGTAAAGACAAGCATACTCCCATCCGGCGACCAGGAAGGATCTTCGTTATCTCCTTCATTCATGGTCAATTGAACTGGTATACCCGTATCAATATTCATCACAAAAATATCAATACTATTATTTTCTATCCCCACATAGGCAATCTTCCCGCCGTCTGGTGACCATGCAGGAGATGTATTATGATTTCCTTTAAAAGTCGCTCGTATCAAACTTTCTGATTCAAGATCCTTTATATATATCTGGGGGGTTCCCGAGCGTTTTGAGCTGAACACTATTTTCTTGCCGTCCGGTGAAAAATCAGGCGATACGTCAATTCCCCAGCTCTTTGTTATTCTTTTAATAATTTCTCCCTTTATGGTCAACAAATAAATTTCCTGATCCCCTGAAAAACTTAATGCTGCCACAAGTTTTTGCTGTCCGGGCATCCAGTCCGGAGAAATATTCATGCCCTTGTAATTAATAATAGACCCTCGGTTTTCTTCAAGGTTTTTTATAAAAATGTCTGGTTTACCCTTTGCATAGGAGACATAGGCCAGCCATTTGCCATCAGAAGACCAGGACGGAGAAAGGGATATACTTTTATGAGTTGTTATCTGTTTGATGTTATGTCCGTCAAAATCACAGGAAAATATCTCTTTTTTCCCGTTTACAGTTGAAACAAAAGCGATCTTACTATTAAATATCCCCCCTTTACCCGTAAGCTGATAGGATATTTCACTGCAAAACAGGTGGATCATTTTTCTTACCTGGGATTGGGGACCCGTATAAATTTTACCAACCAGAAGTTTAGCATTAAAGGTATCAAAAAGTCTTAATTTAAGGGTTATTTTTCCCTGGGCTTCAATAATTCCCCCCGTAATTAAAAGCTCAGCCCCTATCCCTGTCCAATCCCGAAAATTGATCTCACCCAGCTGAATTCCGGATTCAGACGGATTTGATAAAAATGCAACGGGATTCATTGTTTTAAGATATCCTGTAAAATCAAGGGCCTCTTTTAATATGCCTATTGCTGTTTTCCCTGTCTCTATCTCTTGTACATGGCCATTGAATGCCTTAAAGTCCGTCACTGCCACAGGGGTTTTCTTTAAAAAAGGATTGGTGACATTGATGTAATCATAATCCCTGGCATATAAGGGGGGCAAGAAAAATAAGAGCCCGATCATAAAATAAAAAATAGTAAGCAATATAATTTTATCTGGCATATCCCTATTACAATAGCGCGTATTCATTGTAAAAGAAACCATTTTTATTTCAGCCCTTTAGGTGTAAAAATCACAACCACATCATAGGAATACATTCCAGGGGGTAATGAAGGTAATGGATTTGTTTTTTTAATTGCTTTTTTTGCAGATTCATCAAGATATTGATTCCCTGACCTGGTTTCATAAATAATATCTCTTATTTCTCCGCTTTTCAATATCTTGATCAGGATTCTGACTTCAAGATTCTGATCCAGCCTGGCAAGGGTATCATTAAACACCCAGTTCTGTTCTATTTGTGAACCCAGCACCATTTTATACAGGTCAATGGGCGTATACCCTTTTTTCCCGGGGCCGGCAGATGCCTGGCTTCCCTCTCCTTGTTTTGTTGTGCCCTGATCCTGTACCTTTTTCTGAATACGGTTTAGCGCCTGGGCAATCTTGGTTTTGTTCTGATTCTCAATTTCCTTTTCCAGGTTTTTCCTTGCTTTATCAAGGATCTTATCAGGATCAGGAGGCCTTTTTTTAACCGGTTTCTCTTTTATTTTCTCTTCAGAAGCTTTCTTTTTTTTCTCCTGCTGCGCCATCAGATCTTTTAAATTTTTAGGTTTTGTTTTTAAACTGACGTCTGGTGTAATACTGGGGATTTCCCGAATCTTTGCTGGGGGGGGCGTGGCCGGCAAAGGAGTTATGGGTATCTCCTCTTCTTTAGGAGTCTCTTTATGAGTCTCTTTAGGAATCTCTTTAAAGGTTTCTTCTTTTCCGGGCAATTCCCGGGTCACAGGTTCTGCTGAAAAAGACACCAGGTCCACCTGGACGAAAGGAGGCATGGGTTTGGACAATCTAAACTGCTGGAAAAAAATGATCCCATAAAAAAACAAGGCATGTACAATCAGAGAAACAGAGAAAAAAATAATCCCGGTTTTCCCGTTGTCTTGAAAAGGGGAGAAAAGAAAATCTCTTCTGTGTTTAAAATTTTCTGGAGAACTCATACGCGTTAATCAGGATTCGTCTTCATTGTCAGGAAGGGTTATCATTCCCAGGCTGTCAACTCCTGCCTTTTTTATCTTTGAAATCACATTGACAACAATGCCATAGGGAACCTTTTTATCTGCCCTTAGATATACGTTTTTTTCGTCAAAATTTTCCAATATAGCCCCCAGTTTCTGGGTGAGAAATTCAACACTGACAACCTGTTCGTTAATAAACACTTTCTTATCTTCATCAATTGATATAATCAGGCGTTCCTCACTGCTTTTCAGGGCTTTTGATGTGGCCTTGGGCAAGTCCACATCAATCCCCTGAACCATCATGGGGGCCGTTACCATAAAAATAATCAGAAGCACCAGCATCACATCCACAAAAGGAGTGACGTTAATCTCAGACATTAACTGATCATTACCAGAGCCTAATTGCATTATCCCTCCATCTGCTTTTGAATATCACGTTCCATTATATTTGACAGGTCTGCAGAATAGCTTTGCCATTCAGAATCCAAGGCCCTTATCCTGTCTGTAAAATAATTATAGGCAATAACAGAAGGGATTGCCACTGCAAGCCCTGCTGCCGTTGCAATGAGTGCTTCTGAAATACCGGGAGCTACAACGGCCAGGCTTGCGGACCCGCTTACCCCAATTCCGTGAAAGGTCCCCATGATCCCCCATACTGTTCCAAAAAGACCGATAAAAGGAGCTGTATTGCCTGCTGTGGCCAGAAAGGGGATCAATTGAACCAGTCGTCTGATTTCAACACCGATGGATCGGTTTAATGATCGTTTTATACTGCCGATAATTTGGAAATATGAATTTTGGGTTCTTTTTATCTGTTTGTTTTTCTCATCTTTATTCTCAGATCTTGCCATTTCCATATATGCAGCGATAAAAATTCTTGCCGTGGGACTTGATCACAATGCCCTTGCCTTTGAAAATGCATCGGAAAGGTTTTGGCACTGCCAGAACATATCGGTAAAATCCGCTGATTCTTTAAACGCCTTCCGGATATACCTGAACTTAATAAATATAATAGCCCATGAAGTTATTGAAAAAAACAGCAGGAGCAGCATGACGAATTTAACAACAGGTCCAGCATTGCTCAACATGTAAAACAATCCAATGGTTTCCGTGGTCATAACACCTCTCTTACAAGCTTATCTTTTGTATTTATAAAATAATAAATAAAATTTAATAGTAATAGAATTAAGTATATGAGCTATCATTTCATGTCAAGTTCTTATTAAATAGTGTTTGAACGAAAACTCACCCATCTGCTGCGTTGCTGCAAACTTCTGAAATCCTCATGTACTAAAGTACACTCCGGTTTCAGAAGTTCTTGCGCCTTGCATATGGGCAACTTTGTGAGCATTGCTCCTCTACGAGCCGCCCAAACACGGGTTTTCGGTCAGGCACTAAATAGTGCCTGACTCAAAAAACAAAGCCCCTGCACATATTTTATGTGCAGGGGCTTTGTTCAATTATATGAATGAAATGCTTATCGGGGCAATTACATCATTCCGCCCATTCCGCCCATTCCGCCCATTCCGCCGCCGCCGGGCATTCCACCAGGCATTCCGCCGCCGCCACCTGCATCTTTCTCAGGTTTATCAGCGATCATGGCTTCTGTGGTCAGCATGACAGATGCAACACTGGCTGCATTCTGAAGTGCAAAACGAACCACTTTCTTAGGATCTATAACACCGGCTTCAATAAGATCTTCATAAACATCTGTCAGGGCATTATAACCAAAAGCGCCTTTACCCTCTTTAACTTTATTGATGACAACAGAGCCTTCAACACCGGCATTGTCTGCAATTTTTCTAAGGGGTTCTTCAATTGCTCTTGCAATGACAGCTACGCCCAGTTTTTCCTCGCCTTCAAGATCAAGTTCTTTAAGGGCTTCAAGGCATCTGACAAGAGCAACACCACCGCCAGCAACAATACCTTCTTCAACTGCTGCACGGGTTGCGTTAAGAGCATCTTCTACGCGGGCTTTCTTTT
>JAQICW010000299.1 GCA_027858355.1 Desulfobacula sp. | reverse complement strand
CAAAAAAGTGCTTGTCATTGTTAACGATGCCACAAGGCCCACTCCCACCAAAAAAATCCTTGAGTTTATCTTTGATGACTTAAAACAGACTAATTTCAATTTCATTATTGCCACTGGTGCCCACAGGGGACCATCCCAGGAAGAATATCTTCAAATATTTGGCTCCTATTATGAAAAAATAAAGAACCGGATTATTGTTCATGACGCACTGGCTGAAAAAGACATGGTGTTTCTGGGAAAATCCACCAATGGAACACAGATATTTATAAACAAAGCCTGTGTTGAAGCTGATAAAATAATTATCATCTCCTCTGTTGAACCCCACTATTTTGCCGGATATACGGGAGGAAGAAAATCCTTTCTTCCCGGCATTGCCGGGTATAAAACCATAGAACAAAACCATAAGCTTGCTCTTGCCCCCAAGGCAAAGGTATTGGCCCTTGACGGAAACCCGGTTCATGAAGATATGATGGATGCCATTAAAACCATGAAGCAGGATATCTTTTCCATCATGACTGTCTTAGATAAACACCATAAAGTCTATGCCACCTGCTGCGGCCACATCAACGATTCCTTTTATGCTGCCATAGACAGGGCCAATGAAGTGTTTGCAGCACCTTTGAAAGAAAAGGTCGATATTGTTGTATCCGTGGTGAAATTCCCACAGGATATTGACCTGTACCAGGCCCAGAAAGGCATTGATAATGCAAAACTTGCCCTTAAAAAAAATGGAATCCTGATTCTTGTGGCAAAATGCAAATGCGGTATCGGCGGCAAGGCCTTTGCCGATCTCTTAGGTTCAAGCGACACACCCCAGGCTGCCCTTGAAACCATTGAAAAAAAATACGTTTTAGGGTATCACAAAGCGGCTAAAATGGCGGAGATAAGCCTTTGGGCTCAAATATGGGGGGTGACAGATATACCACCTGATGTCATCTCAAAACTGTTTATTAAACCCTTCAACAATCTTCAGACGGCCCTTGACCAGGCGCTTGAAGAAAAAGGACAAGACTCAAGTGTATTGTTTCTCATGGATGGGGGGCTTACCGTTCCTTTAGTCAAATAATTTTTGGCTACCGGGTATAAACCTTGCAGCATATCTAACCCTTAAACGAAAACAAAAAATTGATAAGTGCTGATGGAAATGAACTTTTAAAAACAAAAGCAGGCGAAACCTGAAGTCATTTCAAAAATATAAAGGTGCCTTAATCAAAATTTCAGGACCCATTTCAAAAAATCGATTTTAATGATCTTAAAGATCATTAATAGCTTCGGTAAGCTCAGGCATAAACTCAAGAATATCTGTAACAATACCAACATCAGCTACCTGGAAAATAGGTGCTTTTGGATTCTTGTTAACGGCAACGATAAATGGATTACCCTTTACACCACCCAGGTGCTGGAAAGAACCTGAAATCCCCATGGCCATGTATACTTTTGGCTTAACCGTCTGACCCGAGGTTCCAACCTGTCTTGATTTCTCAAGCCATTTGGCATCCACAATCGGTCTTGAGCAGGATACAACGGCATTCATTGCTTCAGCAAGTTCCTGGGCAACTTCAATATTTTCTTGCTCCTCAATACCGCGGCCAACAGACACGAGCACATCAGATTTAGTAATATCAACATCACCCACTACTGCCGCAACAAGCTCAAGAAATTTTCTTTTTGTTGAAAGGTCCCCGCTATCACCGGATTTATCAACCACTGACCCGCCGGCTGATCCGCCTTCAACTGGCGCAAAAGATCCAGGCCTGACCGTCATAACGGCGCCGGAAGATATATCAATGGACACATGGGTGCTGACAGCTCCGCCAAGTTCCTGGCGAACCCCTTTCAGGGTTGTTCCGTCTATTCCCTCAAAATCCACCATATCTGCGGCATAAGCTGAATCCATTTTAATAGACAGACCTGGACCCAGGTCCATTCCAAAAGTATTATGAGCAACAAGAAAAATGGAATCCATAGGGATGATATTCACCAGCGCTTTTCTGACAATGTCTGCATTTGGATATGCAAGATCAGCATGATCAATTTTTATTACTTGTGAATAAACAGCAGTCATAGCATTGGCTACTTTCTCAAGATCTGCTCCTGACCCTGTTACAACAGCTGTTAAGGATGCTTTTTCATCAATTTTTCCGGCAGCGGAAGGATACTCCAGAGCCACATCTTCAGCCACACCGTTATTAAATGGGATATATGCAAA
>JAQICW010000262.1 GCA_027858355.1 Desulfobacula sp. | reverse complement strand
AATGGGAGGAATTTGGATCTGGTTGCCGCTGGAGCCAGGCTCTTTAAAAAATCGCTGGGGCAGGTCGTCATCTTTTGAATCAAATCCGTTTATATAATTGATAATCCGTTCATTATAGTAAATGCGTTCTCCAATGGAAATAAGGTCATTGCCGGAAGTTTCCTGGCCTGTTACAGCGGTGTAGGCTTTTGCATATTCTTCCAGGCCTGCGGCAAAAAAGGTGAATTTGCAGGCAGTCAGAGAGTCAATAACTGCATTAAGATCTTCTGCAATTTTAATAATCCTGGCCTTGCCGCTGAAGCTGAACCGATCAGTTGCCACGGGTTTCCTGAAAATTTCATGGCTGATGGGATAGGCCCGAAGATGGCAGCCGCCCCTGGTTGACAAAGCATAGCCCAGGGCCATGCCATAGGCTCCCCTGGGATCATAGGCAGGCAGCTCCATGGCCTTTACCGCCATGGCTGCCTCGGGTTTGCCCATGGCTTTGGCATAGGCAAAAGATCCTTTGTTTAATAATTTTCCTTCTCCCTTGTTCATGGCCATGTCATTCAAAAATGATACCAGGGTTTGCCTGGTAAAATTTTCTTTTGTTATTTCCCGCCTGCAGGCCAGGGTGGCAGCTGCTGATATGGTATCCATACCAAGGCGGTTACAAAGATCATTGGCCTCAACAACCAGATCCTTGTCCCGGCATCCGATCAGGGCTGTAAAATGGGACATGGTTTCAAATTCCGGCATGGTCACTGATTTCGGCATGGTTATTGGCTGATTGGCATTTGTTCCGATTTTTTTGCATAGGATATGGCAGCCTTTGCATCCGTATTTGCGGGGGGAATAGGCTTTTGAATAGGCAATGGCATTCAGGCTGGGTGCATGTTCAAACCAGGTGGCACAAAAATTATCAGTGGGCATCATTCGACGGCTGTCCATGAGATCATATACCGAACCAGTGCCAAGGCTTGTAAACCCGTATTGACCCATGAGGGCAGGGGAAGCAGCCGTGAGCCTGATGATGTCTTCCCTGGCCTTTTTTAAGCCGTTGGAGTCATGAACCCTTGTATGCCCGTTGCCTTCCACCAAAATATATTTTAAGTTTTTAACCCCAAGGCTTAATCCCAGGCCGGCCCTTCCTGCTGAATGATGCTGGTCAATGGTGATGGAGGCAAACCTGGCTCCATTTTCACCCCCAGGGCCAATGCAGGCAAGGCCTGCTTTTTCAGGGACCAGGGATTCATGGGTCTTTTGGGTGTCAAGGCCCCATAGATGATCTGCCCGACAAAATTTTACCTGGCTGTTATGTATTTCAATGCCAGTGGGACCAGGGCTTTTGCCTGTAATGACAATACCGTCCCAACCAGCCCGTTTTAATTGGGTGGGCAGTTTCCCACCCACGGATGAATCACCCACAAGGTTGGTAAGCGGGGATTTGGAAACAAAGTGAGCCCTTCCTGAAGTAGGGGCAATAGTTGCCACCAGAGGGCCTGTAAACAGGCAGACCACCATGTCTGGATGATCCCAGGCTAGGCTTGCAGATCGTCTAAGATAAAAACCACCCATGCCTTTTCCACCAATGGTCTGCCTGTAAAAGTCAAGGTCAGGAGTTTCCACTTTAAATTGTTCACGGGTCAGGTCAATATGTAAAATTTTTCCAGTCCAGCCATACATGATTTTGTGTATATAGCGAAACCGCGTTTAAATCAAGGACAAGTCGAACCGGTTTCCATCAACACTATTTTTATTAACAATAGGTCAAGACGATCTTTATTCTGAATCCTGCATATGGTTTCTAATTAACAAGTTTTCAATTTTCTTTTGATTATCCTGAAAGAATCATACATTTTAAGCTTGTAAAATTAAATAAAATGTTATATTTAACCTGCAATCATGCCTGGGTGGCGGAACTGGTAGACGCAAGGGACTTAAAATCCCTCGGCCAAAATGGCTGTACGAGTTCAATTCTCGTCCCAGGTACCAAACAAATTCAAAGGGTTTAGCCATTTCGGGTTAAACCCTTTTTGTTTTCTATATTAACCATTGTGCCTGGATTTGTGCCCGCTTGAGATTATAGATAAACTTCTTGTTTTTGAGCCGCAGTTAAGTCGGTATCACTCACGATGTTGTACCTTTCAAAAACAGATCTTGTTTTATGTCCTGAAATCATCATTGCCACCCGCTCTGGTAAACGACAGCACCCAACTCTTCTAAACAAACACAGCAGCACCAATCCATTCACCTCAACTGGAAAGAACAAGCGAAGGCATGCAAAGGTGTTTGCCTGAATTATTATCCTCATTTGGGATTAACAGCACTGATTTTTTTTAAGGAATGATAAAGACGAGATTGATGGATATTACGGGGTTGGACTATAGTCAGTTATGTAGTCAGTTTTGTTTTGTTGCGTGTTTATCCCGCCGCCAGACCCCGCCCCAATTTAAAAAATAATACCCCGCCAGTTTTTCGTATAAGCCGTTCATAGATCGGAGGAAGTGTTAGACCTATGAAAAGGAAGGATTGGAAGCAAGCATCAGGCCACACCCAAGGGCTGAGTGATAGCCATGTCCTTTTCAGTGGTGTTTTGCTATATTTATACTATGCACTGGCGGTTTGGTGTCTAAAATCAAAAAAATACGGGAAATATTATGTTACCAGTTTTTTGGGGGATTTTTCAAATGTCTCGTAAGCTGTTGAATTTAAAAACGATACTCACTTCCGCGGAGAAAATCAAAATCTGTTATAAATTCAGAGAGTTAAGGCCGCTCGCAACATAAAGCCAGTAGTCCGGTCTTTTTAAAATATTTCAACCTGATAAAATTAATTTTTAATTTGTGTCCATGATAAAGGTTCATACACAGATCTTTCAGACTATCAGGCACGTTTACTAAAGGGAGCTTAAGGATACTATTTGAATGTTTGAATATTGGAAAAGTTAAGGATAGTTGCAAGTAGTCATTACTTTTGGGTTTGGAAAAAACCTCTATAGTTCAAAGACCGAACTAATAGTCACCATTTTTTAAATATACGAATTGATTTCATCATTATTCAATATGATTAGATTATTTTGAGATTCAAATTGTGTTAAGTTTTCATTCTCCAATCTAAATATATTAATCAAATAATATAATAGCGCTCGGCGAACAGTTATTTCAATCTTGCCATTTTCCATATTCAACAAGCCCCATCTTCTATTGATTTTTCCACAAAAAAGCACACCTGAATATCAAGTTAATTTGGTATTTATAATAAATTTTGAAAAACCTGTATCGTGTTGATATTGTGGCATGACCATATTTTGGCAAACCATAGGTGCGGAAAGTATGTTAAGAATTAGGAACGAAAAGCCAAGGACCATTCATGATAGACGATCCTTTGGGTTGGGTGTAAAATTGTAATATAAACTACTTACAGGAGGCCACACACCCATAGAAATTGTTATTTTCTTTTGTCTTCTAAATTTCACATCCGTTTATTTGTGAATGCAAATTTTAAAAATCCGGCAATGTCTTTAACAAATCTTATCCAGCTATCCGGCGATCGCCAGATCATTGACATATAGCCCATCAGAACT
This sequence comes from Desulfobacula sp., assembly GCA_027858355.1. The sequence continues at coordinate 7,679 of JAQICW010000262.1, read as the reverse complement.
TTTGTCCTTTTGAAATGGGATTTGTAAAAATCAATAAAAAGAACTTCCATTTTTTGTTTTGTGAGGCCTTTGGGAATAAAGAGGAACTGCATGCAGTCCATTTTTTCCCAATCTTCAGTAAATGTCCCAATCTTTTCGCCTTGTTCTTTGATTTTGCTATATATGGGTGAACCAGGAAAGGGAGTGAATTTGGCCAGGTTGAAATCATCAATTGGAAGAGAAAAAACATAAGCCTTGCTTTTTTTTATGCTTTCTTCTGATTCGCCTGGAAGGCCCATCATTAAGAGGCCTTTGACACGAATCCCCGCCTTTTTGATCAAATGGATTTTGTCTCTCATCATTTCAAGATCAGGATTCTGTCTATGCTGTGCCAAAAGGTCTTCGTCCCCGGTTTCAATGCCCAGACTGATCATCCAGCAACCTGCAGCTTTCATGAGTTTCAGCAGCTCAAAATCAAGGTGTTCAGCTCTTGCTGCACAGTTAAAAGTGATTTTCAGCGGATTTTGAATCATCAGCCTGGCAAACTCTTCCACCCGGCGGCGATTAAAAGTAAACTGATCGTCATAAAAATTGATATGCTTGATATTGAAATTATATTTCAAATATTTCAAATGATTGTACATGTATTGGGCAGAATTATATCTGAAGCTTTTTCTGAAAACCGATCTATCACAATAACTACAGGAATAAGGGCACCCCCTGCTGGATATACAACTTGCATTGGGAACGTTGGGATAATTAAATATGGGAAGTTTGTAACTTGAGGGGTAACCTGATAATTTTTCATAAGCAGGAAAGGGCAGTGTATCCAAATCAATCAGTTTGTTACGAAAACCTGTGAATACGATCTTGTCATTCTTCGTTCTTAAAACTATATTTTTTATTTTTTCAAGGTCTGTTTTATTTGCCCTTAATAGTTGATACAGGGTGTGTTCGCCTTCTCCAACCACAACATAATCAATAATCGGGTATAATTGCAGAATTTTTTCTTTTAAAGAAGAAACATGAACGCCTCCGAAAATAATATGAGTTTCAGGGATAATTTTCTTTGCATATTCGGCAATCCTTATCCCGTCAAGAAAACTGGATGTTGTGCATGAAAAACCGATAAAAGCAGGGGCCTCGTTTTCCAGATATTTTACGATCAACGCATCTGATTCCGGGTCAGCATAACAGTCAATGATGTGGGAGTTGATTTGAAATTGATCCAGATATGCTGCAATGCTGGCAAGCCCGAGGGGAGGCATGATGTTGGCTTTTCTGGAGATATCTGTTTTCGCATTCGCAGAATTGTAACCAAGGGGATGGATAAATAGTATTTTTTTTTGAATCATATCTATAATGATCTTTTTTTACGGTTTTTAGGAATTATCGCCATGTCCCATAACAACCCTCTGAAACCAAATACTTTTAGTGCCCTCATCCTCATCTGTCCTTCTTCCGGCGGGAAAAACCGATCTTTTTTCTTATGAAAAGCTTCTTTGATTTTTATATCCATCCAATTCTTATCAACAAGAGGAGAAACATAATAGCAGGGTTTTAAGAGGTTATTGTTACTGGAAATGATTCCTTCTTTAACGGCAATTTCAGATAGTCCTGTTTTCGGAAGGATTCGGATGCCTGAAAATACAAAGACAGCACATTTTTTTAACCGGTCTATATTTTTTAGTCCTTCCTGAACAGTTGCCCGTGTCTCTTTGGGCCCACCAAACATGAAAAAGTGGGCACAAGGGATTTCAGCTTTAATGCTATTTTCATTAAAGCTGAATATATCTTCAAAATTAAATGATTTGTTTATCCCCTGTAACGTCACATCACAAGCTGCATCGGAACCGACTTCCATGGCGTAAAGACCGGAATTTTTTAATAGTTTCAGGTCATTTTGTTTTATATGTTCAGGTCTGAAATAGGCTGCCCATTTGATATTGCATTTCTTTTTGATCATTAGTTCAGCAATCGTAAGATAATGACCATGGCCGTCATTAAAAACTGAATCTGTAAAAAACAATGTGTCAACATTGAAGTTTTTTTTCAACCTGATTAGATTATCCACAACAAATTCAGGGGTCTGCTTCCGAAGTTTGTTCCCCTCTATCAAAGGGTATGAACAATAATTACATCCATGCGGACATCCTCTTTTTGTCTGGTAACTTAACATGCCGCTTTGATCAAAGTAATACGCCACAAGTTCTTTTTCATAAAGTGGAGAGAAAAAACCATTTTGAGTGATGGGTGTTTTAAAGGGATATATGATTTTTTTTGTTTTAACACCGTTTGAGATGGTATCAATCAGCTTATTAAACGAAATTTCACCTTCTCCTACAATCCCGAAATCAGCATCCAGAAATTTCAATATTTGTTCAGGCATAATTGAAAAAGCAGGCCCTCCCAGAATGATAGGTTTTTGTGAAATTTTTCGGATATGTTCAACCAGAACTTTAACATCTGCAAGATACCAGGTGTTCTCTGGAGAAAGTGAATCAACTGTATCAATATTTCGAATGGAGATTCCTATAAAATCAGGGTTAAATTCCAAAATGGAGCAGGCCACAGAAGATAATATGTTCTCAAGGTTGAACAGCAGATCAAGTTGTTTAACCTCATGTCCATTCTGAACTAATGAAGACGCAATCAGCGCCATCCCCAGAGGATAAACCGGCAGGGGTTCTGTGGTTGTATTTGAGGAAATCAGTAATATTCTGCTCATAGGGTCTCGATTTTTTTGAAAGATCTCTTTTCCCGTGGATTATATTTTCTGTATGTCCCATCAAGGATTTCTTTTTTTATGACCTTGAAAAACAATTCTCCCATTTTTGTCTGGTATCCACCATTGGAATAAAATGTATCCCACGCATAGTTATATAGTTCTTCTAATTTTTCGCAAGACATGTTTTTAGGTTGGAAAACGACCTTATCGCAAGTATAATCAATCCAGTTATTACTTAAAATACGCTTTTCACTTTTATATTTTTTTCGTATAGGAGACTTTGGAAAAGGTGTCAAAATTGTAAATTCGGCCAGATCGATTTTTATTTGACCGAGAAAATCAACAAGGGTTTTAATATACTTTTCATCATGATCATCTGTCCCCAAAAGAATGGTGCCTTCCACGCCGATACCATGGTCATGAAGTCTTTTAATTCTGTTCCTGATAACCTCGGACGTATCAAACACTGCCTGATAGACATACCAGCACCCGGCTTCGGCAGCAAGTTTGAGGACCTGATTATCATCCATCAACGGATGGGAAACCCATTTTTTCTTTAACGGTTTCATGGCTGTGAATAGTTCAATAAGCCACTCTTTATCATGTGCAAGAGAATTATCCACAATAAAAAGCCGATTATTTGGTATGGATTCCATCTCTTTTATAACGGTTTCAACGGGTCTGGGTCTGAATAGTCGCCCACCTAGAAACCCGTTACAGCAGGGAAAACAATTAAATCTGCATCCTCTGGAGGCGTGGACAAGATCAAGCATCTGGATACCTCTGTAATTATACAGATCTCTTTTTAAAATTTCTCTTTTTGCTGTGTTAATTAAACTGATCTCAGGAAAAATATTCATGAAATCATAGATTTTTTTCATTCTTTTATGCTTGAAGTCACTGAAAACTTCTTCCATACGTCCTTCCGATTCTCCAAGGAACACCGAGTCCGCATGATTTTTGACCTCTTCTGAATGAAGCATGACGGCAATACCGCCAAACAGTACAGGGATTCCCATTTCCCTGTATTGATCGGCAATTTCAAATGCCCTGGGAAGCTGACATGTCAGCATGACCGAGAGCCCTGCAATATCAATGGCAGGATCATATTCAATTTTCTGGACGTTTTCATCAATGAAATCAACCTCAACATATTCTGGAAGTGTTGCAGCAAAAACAACTGGGCCATGAGGGGGGAGGTGGAATTGGGTTTGTTTTTTCAGTCTTGGCCAGGTAGGATATATCAATTGCATTTTCATATTGTCAGTCCTTATAATTTTCATGTTTTCCGGTTGCTGCATTTTCCAGCAAGATCATAAAGCCCGGTTATTTTAATGTTATTTTGATAATAAATATTGTCCAGCGGTATCGATTTAATAGCTCCATAGGAATGAAGAGATTTTTTTTCAATGACAAAGAAAAGGGAACCGGGTTTAATGATGTGAGAACTGGAATCGATTGCTTTAATATCAGAATTGCACACGCCGCAGAGAACTATATCTGATCCGCCAGACTCAATAATCTCAAGCGCCATGAGGAGCCCTTTGAGTCCATTTGTTTTTTCTTCATTAATCACAAAGCTTTCTCCTGTCAGGCCGAAATATATAGCGGCTTCTCCCAGAAAAGAAGAGGCAAGGGTATAAGCAAATATTGTCGGGCTTGGCAATGATTCTGACAGTGTTTTCTGAAAGTTTATATCTGTTTCCAGACATCCTGTAACCGTCGAAGCAATCAAGCTGATATTTTTTTTTTCGTCATCTTTTTTTATGTCTGCATCCCTCATCGCAAAGGCAATGGCTGCAAATCCAAGTTTTGAAAAATCATCCATTCGACCAAAAGGTTTATAGGGATGATTCAGTATATCTTTTCTTTTAATCCCGGGTAATTTTGTTGCCCGGTCAAATTGTTGACTATGGTTTTGACTATGGTTTATATGTCCCATGGATTCTTTTGATACCCAGCCTATTCCGGTTATAAACGCTTTTATTTTGTTTTTATTCATGCTTTTTGTAAAATGATGGCAGCATTGATGCCGCCAAAACCTGAATTTGTTGTTAAAATACAATCACCCTTTAAGGGTCGGGCATCCGGGCTTATTATTTTTTCAGTACCTTTTTCCGGATCAAGAAATCCAAAAGTTCCTGGCATCATTCCTTTCTGGAGCATCTTTATGCAAAGAGCTATTTCAATACCACCGGCGGCTCCAAGTGTGTGGCCGATGGCGCCTTTTATAGAATTGGCCATAACCTGATTTGGATTAAACAGGGAGTGCATAACATTTATTTCCATTGAGTCATTATATTTTGTACCCGTTCCGTGGGTATTGATGGCATGTATGTCATGTGGAAAAATTCCGGCTATTTTGCACGCTTTTTCTATGGCCAGTTTTAACCCATAACCATCTTTTGCCGGGGCCGTCAAATGGGTCGCATCATTGGCAATTCCCCAGCCTGTTATCCTGCCTAGAGGGGCTTTGCCGCAAGCCCTTGCTTTTTCTTCGCTCATCAGCATAATGGCAGCCGCTCCTTCCCCAAGCGTCAGCCCTTTTCTATTTTTGTCAAATGGCCTGGCAGGTTCATCAGACATGGCCCCAAGGGCTGAAAATCCTGAAAAAACAAATTGTGTAACTGTGTCCATGCAACAGATTAAAACCGAGTCAACAATTCCCATGCGTATGAGAGAAGCACCTTTTGCCACTGCAATGGTTGATGAGGCGCATGCTGAATTGATATTTATTCCTTTGTCATTTAATTTTATTTTTAAGGCGATATATTCGGTCAGATCAGATAATAAAAGGTCTTTGGGGAGCATTCCTGATTCTTTAGTATTTTTTTCAAGCAGATCAATGCCGGCTTTGGTAGAAGCGGTTATCAGAAAACTGTCTTTTTCAATCGCTCCAAGTTGTTCTATCAGCATATCGGATAACTGAAAAATCAAGGATGCTCTTTTTGTATGGTCCAGACCACGAATCACCCCTGCAAAAGGACTTGTATGGAATGAGGTGTTGTTAAATCTTGTGATCTTGCTGATGCCTGATTTTTGATTCATAAGACCGTTATAAAGAGATTCAAGATCCGGCCCCATGGAAGTGATGGCGAAAACGTCGGTGATATAGACAGGGTTCATATAAGCTTGCCGGCCTTCCATTTGTTACAGAAATCTTTATAGTAGGCAGGCTGGGTCAGGCAAAGCTCATAATCGGTATTCAGCATCATCTGGACAACATATCCGGTTGCGGCAATTTTGTCTTCTTTGTTTCTAATAATATACTCACTGTTTATCCGGGAGGCTTCAGAGTAATGAAGAATCCCTTCTATTGTAATTTCTTCCATGAATCTTAAAGGACTGATAAAGTCGACATGCATAGTTTTTATCGGGGCTAAAATTCCCTGGGAGTACAAATCCATATATCCTATTCCATAATGGTTCCCAAGTTGTATCCTGGCATCTTCAAAAAAACTGGTATAATGTCCATGCCACGCAATCTGAAGCATATCAATTTCTTCAAATCGAATCTGCCTTTTGACGATCCCTTTTAAAGGCATTGGATCATCAGGCCTCTTTTTGAAATAAGGTTTTTTCATGGGTTTTATATAGTTTCTTCATCCATTTGTTTTATTGAAGTTTCCATTAGATTTTTTACATGCTTTTTAAATGCTACATGTTTCATGTCTCCTGTAAATTGATCCGGAAAAACAGGGTCGAGAACTTTCATTTTTATTCTTGCGGGAGTCAGATAGTATCGATTTGGCGGAAGCAGGATCTGAGTCCCGGTAAGACAAATGGGTATCATCGGCACATTATTTTCAATGGCCAGTTTAAAAGCGCCTGAATATAAGTGTGTCATGCTTTTGTCTTTGCTTCTGTGGCCTTCCGGAAAAAATAAGATAAAACTATTATTTTTGATATTCCTTTTTGAAATTTCCAATATTTTTTTCCAGGAAAAATTTTCAATATCCAGATAACCGGCCAGGTTCATAAAAATGTTAAAAAATGGTATCTTAAACGGCCAGGCTCTCACAGCAAAGCATACATCACTAATTGGCATCATATTCATACAATAGGTATCAAAAAATGATCGATGATTCACCACAATAATTCCCGGGTTTTTAAACGGTTGCCCATGGATTTCTTGGAGAGTGAAAATGACAAACGGGCTGAGCATAAACTGCCAGACCCTGCCGTAAATCCAAATGCATTTGCGAGTAAGAAAAGACGAGGAATATCCCTGGACAAATTTCATAAAAAAAAATGCAAGCGGGAAAAGAACCATTCCAATAATAGTCCACCCGATTATCAGTGGAAGCGTAATTAAGTTCATTAACAGGATATGGGCATATCTCAAGCCCTTTTTGTTTAAACTATTTTTCAATAAATTAGACATTTACATCTTTAACAATTAAGTATTATTAAAATTTAAAACAATGGCAGCATTGGTACCCCCAAAGCCGAATGAATTTGAAATAGCAAAGCCTATCTGGGCTTGTCTTGCAGAATTAATCACATTAATTTTTGGACAGTCATCACTCAAACTTGAAAAATTGATATTCGGGGCAATAAATCCATTTTTAGCCATAAGAATCGTATAAATCACTTCACTGGTTCCGGACATCCAGCATTCATGTCCGGTCATGGATTTTGTGGATGAAACAGGTGTGGTCGGGCCAAATACTTTGTTGATGGCAATGGCTTCAGCAAGATCACCTGTTATAGTTGATGTTGCATGGGCGCTGATATAATCTATTTTTTCAGGTGCTATGCCTGCATCTTTCAGGGCATTTCCCATTGCTTTTTCAGACCCTTTGGCATTTGGCTCTGAAAGATTTTTGCCAATGCCGGATGAGAACCCGTAACCGTCTACTATACAATAAATATTGGCACCTCGTGAAACTGCATGATCAAGATCTTCTATTATAATGGAGGCAGCGCCCCCTCCCGGGACAAGTCCGTTTCGTTCTTTGTCAAAAGGTCT